>NZ_JBLWNV010000020.1:0-60336 GCF_048452805.1 Pantoea sp. K16
TGCCACGTTTGACCGTGACAGCCTTTACAAATCTAATCTTAACTGACCAGCATTACCGCTAAGCGGCCATTTTTTTTAATCTTTCAGGTAACGGCAGAGATAGGAACTTGGCTCGCCAACCTGCAGATGAAATTCGCTGTGACCCGGCACGTTAAACACCGAACCCGCTTCAAACCATTTCCACTCGGTTTCACCTGGCAGTAATACCTTAAGCGAGCCGCTGACCACGGTCATCTCCTCCGGCTGGCCGGTACCGAATGTGTATTCGCCTTCAGCCATTACGCCCACGCTGGCACGTCCGGTGCTCGCACTGTCAAAACCGATAGACTTAACTTTTCCGTCAAAATACTCACTTACGTTGAGCATAATAGTTCTCCAGAGCACATGTTGTGTGTCTGGCAGTGTAGAAGGGAACCCGCTGATCTGTCACGCGAAATGATGGCCGTTTGTGATCTCTTCACTCAGGGAAGCAACTCCGCCGCCAGGCGCGCCACCAGCTGATTAGAGAGCAGAACCGGTACGCCCAGCCGCTGCTGTAACCCTATCCGATGCTGCTGGTGATACCCCATACAGTCGAGCACCACCAGCGCTGCGCCCTGCGCTTTCAGACTGTTTGCGGCATCGGCGAAGGTTGCCTGATCGCCCTGATAGGGACTGGCGACCGCAAAGCAGGGCTGCGCAGGCAGTTGCTGCCATTTACCTGCCTGCTCAACAATCTGCTCCTCAACCGGCACGACAATGCCGACCCGCTGCTGCTGCTGCACCATGGCGCAGATGAGCGGTGGAATGAGGCGATCCGGCTCCAGCAGTAGCGCACGCTGGGTGCGGAGCCGGCTGAATTCACCGGTGCAGAGCAGCAGAATGGTCGCATAGCCCGCCTGCTCCAGCGCACTGATTTTGCGCTGCAATCCCTGCTCCACTTTCGAGGCCGCCAGCCGCACCTGTTCACCACTCTGCAGCCGCGACACCAGAACCCGGTCGCCCGCTGCTGGCGCGAAGCGTGCGGCAATCTCTGCCGCGCTGAGTCCATCCAGTAAACCGGCGTGATCGGTCAGCGCATCCGGCAGATGCTGCCGCAGCAGCGGCAGAATATCGCTGCGCGGAGACTGGCCGATAGTCAGCGTTACCAGTGGTTTCGTCATCTTAGTGATTCCGGTGACGCAGATGCGCCAGGCTGCCATAGAGTGAAATCAGCCGCGCATACTCTTCGGCGTCGTAGAAGTGACAGGTTCCACGACCAAACTCCTTGGCCACCTCAATGGCAAACTTCGCCGCTGCCGCAATGTCCACTTCATGGCTGGCGCCGGTTCCGCAGCCCGGCACCACCGACTCGGCAGTGATCGCCACCCCCACCACCGGCACATCCGTGGCGGTAGAAGGTTGCAGAATGCTGTTGAGGTGATAAACCCCATTGCCGTAAGGCGTAATATCCTGCGTGGTGATGGGAAAGGTCACCGCCGGACGGCCGCTGGTCATCTCCATGATGCGCAGCAGATCCTCCGAAACCCGCAGGATGTAGCCCTCTTTCACCGTCGGCGACAGGGCAAAGCCTTTGTGGTTGATAATGCGGTTACCTTTGGTGGTGTCGATTGACAGAATTGCATCCACACCCGCCACCACTTCATTATCATTCATGGTGACATCGTCAATCGGCGAGTCCATGAAATCGACCGGCAGATGCGGCCGCGTTGGCGCATCCGGGCAGATATGGGTGGTAATGATGACGTCGCCATCGAGCCTGTCGCCTTTGCTCTGCATCTGCGCCAGTTTAAGCGCGCTGGCAACGGCCGCGATCGCGCCATCCGCATCTGACACCATGCCGATACGACCAGGACGAGCGCCGATGCCACCAAGGCGACCAATAATCCCCAAGGTCGGTGCACTGCCGCCGCCTGATTTGCCCTGCATTCCCGGGATATCAATGCGCACAAAATCGGTGCGGCCTTTGGGACCGGAGACACGGGTAAAGCGGGCATCAACATCAGGATACGCCGCGAAGAGATTCACCACCTGCTGCCCGTCAATGTGGGCGCTATCCAGTAACTCAAAAACCGCCAGGGTCTGCTGCAAACTCATGCTTTATCCTTTATTTCTTGCTGCTGCTGGCAAACAGCGAATGAAAGAAGCTGTAGAGGGCATCACCGGCAATAAAGCCTGCCGCCATCACCTCCATAGGCGACCGGCCCCGCTCGCCCCAGATCCGGATGATTACGATGCGTAAGGCGATCCCCACCACCACTGCCCAGCCCGCCATGGCGTTATTAATTAATAAACCGGTGGCGAGCAGCACGCCCAGCTGGCGTTTCGGCCCGCCGATCAACTGGATAATGGCCCCCGGAATCGCCCACATCAGCAGATTACCGGCGATACCTGGCTCAGCACCCGCCTGAATGGTTTTGGCATACACCCGCGCTACAGGCGGCAGCAGGTTGTCAGCAAAGAAGAAGGTATGGGCGTACCAGACCAGCGGAATCGACACAACAAAGGCGATCATAGCTGCGATGAGCTGAATACGACGTCCCCAGAGCTCCTGCTGCAGATCGGCACCGTTGCCGCGCAGGATAAAGCCCGCCTTCAGGTCATAACCCATATCGGCGAACGCCGGACCGGTGGCGGCGGTAAAGCCGCACAGCAGGCAGAGCGCCAGCGGAGGAAAGCCGATCAGAATGCCGATAATCAGCGTAATCAGCGCCACGGCAAAGGCCGGGAACCAGCCGGAGTGCATAGCGGCAATGCCGACAATCAGTTCATGGGCGAAAGCAGCAAACGCGGCATAAAGAACAAACAGCAGCAGCATCGCGATGCCCATCTCACTCCACAGGCCGCCCGCCAGCGCCAGCAGCGCGGAAATCACGATATAACCCACGCTGCCGAAACCCAGCGCCCGCTGCACCTCATTGCCATTACGGCTCACCACCAGCGCATCATTTTTGCGGCTGCGGATCACCATCACGACCTGAATCAGCGCCACCAGACCGGCACCGACCATCACGCCATGCGGAATATAGAGCGCATTAATATCAATACCGGCCACCGGCTGCGCATAGGCACGCAGCAGAAAACCGATGCCAAGCATCGACAGCGCCCAGATATTGCCGATAAACGCGGTGCCAAAGGCGGACATCGGGATCTTCAGCATGGCACCGACGACGCCACCCAAGATGCCCAGCACCAGCAGCCACGCCTGGCGTCCGCCTTTATCACCCGCTTTGATCGCTTCTGCTGCCGCAACGCCCGGTGGCCAGGCATTACTGGCCGGAAAGACGCGGGTATCAAACAGCCGATAGAGCAGCCAGGCATCCAGCAGCATCGCGGCGCTGACGCCACAGAACAGCGGCAGGACCAGTTGCGGTTCACCCAGCGCCCAGGGCACGGCAATCGGCATCAACAGACTGTTCGCCGCCCCAAAGGTGGCTGAAGAGATGGCGGTCTGCGCCAGGTTCTGGATTTCAATTGAACGATAACGGCGAAATGCCTGCAGCGGAATACGCGCCAGCAGCATGGCAAACAGCGCGCCGATAATAGAGGTGTTAGGCGTTACGCCAATGGTGGTAATCAGCTGAATGCCAATAATGGCACCCGCGATGGAGAGAAGAATTAAAACCAGTGCCACGCCAACGTGCTTAATCGGATTTACCCGTTCCATATGTCCCCGCCAGTCCTTGTCCAGAAGAAATGAAATAACGTCTACCCGCCTGCTGGCCGGTTTACGCCGGTTATCAGTTTCACTGCTCTGATGCGCACAGAGATTGCAACAGCCACTACAGATGGTCGTCCCTCCGCATGCTGAACCGATACAGGAGGCAATGAGAGACGGACACAGGCAACCGGGGTGCTGCGTAAAGCGTGGCGATCAGATTGAAAGAAAAAGGCCCGAAGGCCTTTGTTTTCCCTGGTGTGGCGAAAGTACTACGCCGATAAAAACGGTGTGAAGTTACGCGCCATATTTTTCGGTCATCTCAGTGGCCGTTGCGCGTAATGCTTCAAGGAGCTCTGACGGGAAACCCGGTTCAGACTCCATAGACGGAAACGACAGGCAGAGTGCCACCGTTTCGCCATGATGTTTGTTATGAACAATAACTGACAGCGAGCTGATGCCTGGCAGCGATTCATTTCGGGCCAGTGACCAGCCCTGCTGGCGGATCTCAGCCAGTCTGGCACAGAGTGCCTCAGGACTTTGCGGCGAGTTCGCTGATGCGACCTGCCATTGATCATGGAAGCGCGCCAGCACCTCTTCATCGCTTAACTGCGCTAACAGCGCCCGGCCGGTTGAGGTCGCGGCAGCCGGCATCCGACTGCCCGGCGGCGTGACCATTTGCGTAAAGTGACGCCCATGAAACATACGCATCACTAATACTTCCCGCCCGTCGAGCTTCGACACGTAACCCATGCAGCCGGTCTTCGCAGCCAGCCTGACCATCGCCGCTGAAACGCTGTCAACCAGCGGTGCCGAAAGATAATGTCCGGCGGCAGCCAGCAATACGCGACCAATGTGATAACCGCGCGTATCCGCATTCCGCTCCAGCAGCCCCTGACTTTCCATGGTGGCCAGCAGACGCGAAACGGTGCTTTTTGGCAGGTTTAACGCCTCAACCACCTCACTGAATGAGAGACCAACATGCCCCTGCGTCACACCTTTGTGCTGAAACAATCGAAGTACGGCGGCAGCATTTTCAAGTGTGGTCATGTTACGTGTTCCACTATATGGAACTAAGTTCCTCTGTTGGTTTGATGAAAATAAAACGTGGCGCTGAATCGGTCAAGCGACAATTTGATTCACACAGAGATCGGCAGCAGAGAAAATAAGGGGATAAAAATGATTAGCGGGGCTTTATCTGGTGAGACAAGGAGAGTGCAGAACAGAAGCATACGCAGAGAGCATTCGACAGTAAATCTGCGTCAATTTCGCTTCTTAAATAACCCGATCGACTGCAGGTAGGAGTAAAAAGAGGCGTGGTTCAGGCACAGCGTCAGGCGGGTCAGTAATAAGCAGTTATCCGGTGTAACAGGCTGGCGTCCCTGCCAGCAGTGAAGCTTTACTCTTTTTCAACGTCTTCGTAGCGCGCTTTAGCGTCACGCGCTTCTTCTTCCGTTTCGTGCTCACTGATTAATGAATTCGGTTTGGGATGATCAGCACGCAATTCGTAAGAGGTTACTTTATTACCTTCAGTGCCCTTTTCAACAGGCACAACTTTCGCTTCACGTGGATACGGTGGTCTGGTCGGCATACTGTGTCCCTCTTGTCTGAATAACATTCCACAGGACAGGCCGCTGCCTGTCATAGGATAAGTATAGACAATGCCGTCTGAAGCGGGATCAAAGCGGGAAAAATCTGAGGGTTAGCTGGCGCGCGCCAGAGAGAGTGACAGCAGAATTTCCTCTACCACGCACTCGGGCGATTGCATCGCATTCACCTGATGATGGGCCGCAGCCTGATAGAGATGCGCACGTTCACGCAGCACATCACTCATCTCATCAGCAATCGGACGGCCGGTTAAGGTCGGACGCTGGGCCGCTTCAGGTTCACTTTCCAGCCGCTCTGCCAGCACCTCGGGGGACGCGCTAAGCCAGATCACCTGGCCCTGCTCCTGCATAAAACGACAGTTCTCTTCAGCCAGAATCATGCCGCCGCCGGTGGCAATGACGGTTCCGGGTGCCGTCACCGCTTTAAGCGATTCCGTTTCACGGGCGCGGAAACCTTCCCAGCCTTCCTCCGCCACAATCTCCGTCACGCTCCGCTGCGTGCTGAGTTGCAGATGGTGATCGGTATCCGTAAAGGCGTAGCCCAGCGCCCGCGACAACGCCTCGCCGACCGTGGTTTTGCCGCAACCGCGAGCGCCAATCAAAAAGATGGGTAGTGACATCAGGGCCGTTCCTCCGCCTGACCGCGCGATGCGGCTGCATGGTGAGCTTATTAATGCGACGCATAATAACTGGAAATTATTATGGCCTCTACCTGTCAGGCACGATTTACGCATTTTCGTCCCCTGAACAGCGACAATCTTTGTGTTTTCAAGGGGAAATGCATGCACGTTTTGTGCATCAGGGCCGTAACAGAGCGATAAAAACTCCGCAAAAGAGCGGCTAAAATGCGTCGGCAATATTTGCTTACTGCCCCGATTTTACTTTTCACGCTGGCGCCCACATATACTGGTAACAATCGCCACAGGAGAGTCATCATGCAACGCGAAGAACAACAACTGATCGAAGGGCTGTTCAGCCGTCTGAAACAGGCTGAAAGCCAGACCGTGGCACGCGATGCCGCTGCCGAACAACTGATTAACCAGCATCTGCAGGTGCAGCCGGGCGCGCCTTACTACATGGCACAGGCGATCCTGATTCAGGAAGCGGCGCTGAAAAAACTCAATGAGAAAGTATCGGCGCTGGAAAGCCAGCTGGCCCAGCAACAGCAGCAGCAACCTGCACAGAGCAGCGGCGGCTTTCTGTCCGGGCTGTTTGGCAGCGGTTCGCGTCAGCAGCCGCCTGTGCAGCAGCAACAGCAATCGTCACCGTGGAACAGTGCGCCACAGCAACCGGCTCAGCCGCAATATGCGCCTGCACAAGCGCCTGCACCACGCGGCACCGGTTTCCTCGGCGGCGCACTGCAGACAGCTGTGGGTGTGGCGGGCGGTGTGGTGATGGCCGATATGCTGACCAGCATGTTCCACCATTCACAGCCGGAAGAGATTGTGAACATCATCAATGAGCCACCCCTGCCCGATGTGAATGACAATCTCAACACCTTCAACGGTGGCGATGACAATGCCGATACCTTTAACGGCGGTAACGACAACGCCTTCCTCGACCAGAATACGGGCTGGGACAGTAATTATGCCGACAACAGCGATCTCAATGATTTTGGCGGCAACGATTACGACGACGACAGCTTCGTTTAACTTCAGCGTTTCTGCTGGGTGAGCCAGCTATCCAGCTCATTTGCAAACTGCTGGCGGTCACGCGGACTCATCGCCGCGGGGCCGCCGGTCTGCACCCCACTTGACCGCAGGGTATCCATAAAATCCCGCATCGTCAGGCGTTCACGTATCGTCGCCGGTGAGTAACGCTCGCCGCGCGGATTCAGCGCCGCCGCACCCTTCTCAATCACCTCTGCTGCCAGCGGGATATCGGCGGTGATCACCAGATCGCCTGGCTGACAACGTCTGACGATCTCATTGTCCGCCACATCAAATCCGGCAGGCACCTGCAGGGTGCGCAGATACGGTGAGGGCGGCACACGCAGAAACTGGTTCGCCACAAAAGTGATGGTAGTTGCGGTGCGGTCGGCTGCGCGGTAGAGCACCTCTTTGATTACATTCGGACAGGCATCGGCATCGACCCAGATAAACATCATGATTCCTTACAGTCAGAGAAGAGTAAGATCTTGCCGGGTTCCCCTTAAATGGCAAATTTTATTTGCGGCGTGCTTTCCAGCCTGCGCCCGGCTGACTTGTTATTCAGGCTGGCTGAAGTAAGCTAGCTCACTGAGAAAAACGAATAATGTCCTAAGGAGATGGCGATGCTGGCAAAGAAAATCGGGTTTATCGGCGGGGGAAATATGGCGAAAGCCATTATCGGCGGACTGGTCAACAGCGGCAAAATCGCCCCGTCTGATATCTTCGTTTACGATCGCAAGGCAGAGACCAACCAGGCGATGGCAGAGCAGTATGGCATCAACGCAGCAGAGAGCGCTGAAGCGCTGGCGCGTGAAGTGGACATCCTGTTCGGCGCGGTCAAACCCAATGTCATTCTGAAAGTCTTAAAAGAGCTGACAGGCAGCCTGAAAAAAGAGGCGCTGGTGGTGTCGATTGCGGCTGGGGTGACGCTCGATTCGCTCTCATCGGTGCTGGGTTACGATCGTAAAATTGTCCGTGCGATGCCGAATACTCCCTCGCTGGTCAGCGAAGGCATGACCTCGGTCACGCCCAACGTGCTGGTTGAGCAGGCGGAAATCGACGAGGTGATAGCGATTTTTGAGAGCTTCGGCAAAGCGGCCGTGGTGGATGAATATCTGATTCACTCCGTGGTCGGCGTCAGCGGTTCTGCGCCGGCCTACGTGTTTATGTTTATCGAAGCGATGGCCGATGCGGCCGTACTGGGCGGCATGCCACGCGCTCAGGCCTATCAGTTTGCTGCACAGGCGGTGAAAGGGGCGGCGCAGATGGTGCTGACCACCGGAAAACATCCGGCTGAACTCAAAGATATGGTCTGCTCTCCGGGCGGCACCACCATCGAAGCGGTGAAAGTGCTGGAAGAGAAAGGCATGCGCTCGGCGGTGATGGAAGCGATGCTGCAGTGCATGGCGAAGTCAGAGAAACTGAGCCGCAGCTAACAGAGTGAGTGTTGTTGCGCAAGGCGGCCCCGTACGCTGGCCCGCCTTGCCTCCGCCTTAACAGATATTAACGGATGTGTTCCTGACCGAGCGCCACTGCCTCGGCAAGCGTCATCGGTTGCTGCATCCGCTCCACCAGCTCAGCGGTCAGCGTATACATGCCGCATGAGCAGATTGCCGCCAGCTTCCCCTGCTGGCCATAAAACGCCATAAACTTTTTATCCTCCAGCGAGCCAATCAGCTGAAAGTCATCCCATTCTGTCGCGTGGCCCAGATACTCATAGCGGGTGGCGTACTGCGTAGTCCAGAAGAACGGTACGCGATCAAAGGCGACGGTCTGGCCCAGCATATTCCATGCGGCGGTCTGCCCCTGCTGATGTGCGACGCGATAGTGCTCAATGCGCAGCGGCCCCTGTGCCGATGGATACGTGGCGATATCTCCCGCCACCCAGATATTGTCAGCGACCCGCAACTGCTCATCCGCCTGCAGGCTGCCATCCTCTGCCAGCGGGAGATCGTGGATAAAGTCGGTAGCAGGTTTAACCCCGGTGGCAAACAGCACCACCGTCGCGTCCAGCAACCGTCCGCCCTTGAGCTGCACGCCACTCACCCGCTGGTCGCCCTGTAAGGCTTCGATCTCGCCCTGCACCCACTTCACGCCGTTCTGCTCATGCAGCTGATAGAAATAGCGGCCAATCTGATCGCCAAACTGTTTAGCAAAGGGCAACGCCTGTCGGGCGATTATCGTCACGTCAATGTCACGATTACGCAGCGCCGACGCCAGTTCGGTGCCGATAAAACTGTTGCCGATAATCACGATTTTATGGCTGGCATCCACCGACTGAAGCAGCTCATCGGTCTGCGCTTTGCTGCGCAGCAGATAAACTCCTTCGAGATCGCTGCCTGGTAAATCGGGGCGGACTGGCGTCGCGCCGCTGGCGATCAGCAGTTTGTCGAAGGCGAGCGTCTCGCCATCCTCGAAGATCAGCCGTTGCTGCTGAGCATCCAGGCGGCTCACGGTAGCCTGAAGCCGTTCAACGTGGTCCATCACATCCGCTTTCAGCAGCTGCGGCACCTCGCTGATATCCATTTTGCCCGACGGCACAAATTTGGTCAGCGCGGTGCGGTCGTAAGGCGCATCCGCTTCCCGCTCAACCAGAATCACGCGGCCTTTGAAGCCTTCATGGCGCAGACGCCACAGCGCCGCGCTGCCCGCTGCCCCACCACCGAGCACCACATAGACCGGTGCTTCTGCCCCACTGCCAATCGGCGCCGCGGGCGACATCGCTTTCGGATTCACCAGCACCCGGCCCTCTTCAATGCGCAGCGGATACTGTTTGAGATCGGCTAACGCCAGCGGTTCACACATTTTTCCGCTGGCCAGATTAAACGCGGCTTTGTGCCACGGACAGACCAGCCGATCGCCGCAAATCGCGCCCTGCTCCAGCGGCGCGCCTGCGTGCGGGCATTTCGCCTGATAAGCACGTACATTGTCGCCTTCGCGGATCAGCAACACTTCCACCTCGCCGAGCGTTTTTTTAACCGGCTGGCGCTGGGGCAGATCGTTCAGGTCGACGGTAAATTGATAGTTCACGACATGGCTCCTTTAACGGTTCTTGTCTTGTGCTGCGCGGCAAAACAGAGTGCTGCGCAAATCCCCACAAACATTAAGTGTGGCAAAAGAACCGGGAAGCCTGGCGATGAATGCTTATCAGAAGGTTAACATGCTGTTATAGAATGGAATTTAATCAGCATTGCGCGGGAAGGAGAAGCGGCCACCTGCGTGGCCGTGGGGATAATCAGCTTTTTTTCAGGCACTGGCTCATAAAGGTTTTACGCGCATCGCCCGCCAGTTTTTTATCACCAGCTTCGCCGTTACAGCTTTTCATTTTCATCTGCTGCGGTGACATCTGCGACAGCTTGCTGTCCTTTTTCAGGCATTCACTCATAAAGGTTTTGCGCGCATCCCCTTTAAGATCCTGTGATTTAGCATGCTGGTTACACATCGTCATCTTCTCCTGCTGCGGGGTCTTTTCCGCCGCACCGGCCAGTCCACTGACCAGCAGGCCCGCCATCATCATCGCCATTAAACCGACTTTCATCTTGTTATCTCCACAGTGGATTGTCCTTTGTTATTCTGGCAGCGAATAAGCAAAGCGGAAAATGTTTCAGGTCAAAGTGATGTGAAGATCCCATTCCAGTCTGGCACTGGGATTGTTACTGACGAGGATGGCGGAGTAACTTTTCGATGTAATTGCGCAGCAGTTGCGCATTTTCATCTCCGGCATCGGCCACATTGTCTATTGCGGTTTCAATACTGGTGGTTATAGCCAGATGTTGTTGCGGCTCCAGCTTGCGAACCAGTGCGGTAACAACAATCTCCAGCGCTTCGATTTGCGCCATCTGCTCTTTGGCTGTCGCCTCTTTTTCAGCCAGCTTTACCAGCAATTCAGCAATCAGATTTTTCATGCTGTTATCTCAGCGGTGGAGAAAAGCTGAAATTATCACCACGCTGGCTAAAAAAACAGAGGGTAACCGCTACTTTTTTCAGTGAGTTAGCCCGCATTCCTCACCGTCTGCTCAGACGATTCCGGCTAACCTTGCGAGCGAAACGTTTTCCCTGCAATCAACGCTATGGTTAAACGTTTCGCACGCCCGAAATCGGTCTTTTGCTTAGCGAGGATCGACAAATCCGCGGCCTGGTCCGCCGCCGTGTCCGCCCCAGCCACCGCCACCGCCGCCTGGAGGCGGGAAAATACATCCGCTTAATGCAGTAACCAATGCCACAACGGCAGCCAGCTTAAAGATTCGTACCATATCTACCTCAGGGTGATGAAATCGGGCTGAGTGTATGGAGCCACCTGCATGGCGACAAGTGAGATTCTTCCGCATCCGGCGACTATTCATCTTTGCTGACCAGGCTTAACGATTTACCACCATTAAGGCGGCACAATCTCAACATCCCGGCTGGATTACAGCACAAATTATTTGTGCAAATCGGGAGGGTGAACACTTTACAGGCGGCGTAATTTTGCGCATTGTGAGCGCATTACATTTACAGGATATAAACATGACTCTCTCTCAGGCTGCTTTCAGTGACATCCTCTCCCGGCGCGACTGGGAAAATCCGGTCGTGACCTCGCTGCATCGGCTGGATGCGCACCCGCCATTCGCCAGTTGGCGAGATGAAGCAGCCGCGCGGGATGACAGCCCCTCGGCGTCACTGCAGAGCCTCAACGGAGAGTGGGGTTTCCGTTATTTTACGCAGCCTGAAGCGGTCCCGGCCAGCTGGTTACTGCAGGATCTGCCGGACACTACGACCCTTCCGGTTCCGGCCAACTGGCAGATGCACGGCTTCGATGCCCCCATTTATACCAACGTGCAGTATCCGATTCCGGTCAATCCTCCGCTGGTACCCACAGAGAATCCAACCGGATGTTACTCGCTCACATTCAGCACTGACGCAGCCTGGCTGGATAATGGGCAGACACGCATTATTTTTGACGGCGTAAACTCGGCCTTTCACCTGTGGTGCAACGGACACTGGATTGGCTACTCTCAGGACAGTCGTCTGCCCGCTGAATTCGACCTGACGCCTTATCTGCGGCCGGGCAAAAACCGGCTGGCAGTAATGGTGCTGCGCTGGAGCGACGGCAGTTATCTGGAAGATCAGGATATGTGGCGAATGAGCGGTATTTTCCGTGACGTCACGTTATTGCATAAACCGCAGGTGCATCTGGCCGATGTTCAGCTGGAAACCCGGCTCAGCCCGGAGTTTTACCGTGCCGAATTGCGTGCCCGGGTCCGTGTTGCTCTGCAAGCTGACGTCAGCTCGCGCTATCAGCTGCGCCTGACGCTGTGGCAGGGTGACCAGCAGATTGCTCAATGTCAGCAGCCGCTGGGCAGTGCCATTATTGACGAGCGGGGTCACTATCCCGAACGCGCCCTGCTCAGCCTGCCGGTGGAACAGCCTGCGCTGTGGAGTGCCGAAACACCCCACCTCTATCGCGCCACGCTGGCGCTGCTGGATGAGAATCAGCAGCTGATCGAGGTGGAAGCCTATGATGTCGGCTTCCGTCAGGTCACCATCGACAACGGACTGCTCTGTCTGAACGGCAAGCCGCTGCTGATCCGCGGCACCAACCGTCATGAACATCATCCGGAGCGCGGTCAGGTGGTGGATGAGGCGACGATGCGCCGCGACATCGAGCTGATGAAGCAGCACAATTTTAATGCGGTGCGCTGTTCACACTATCCTAATCATCCGCTCTGGTACCGGTTGTGCGAGCAGTATGGGCTTTATGTGGTGGATGAGGCCAATATCGAAACCCACGGCATGCAGCCGATGAACCGGCTCTCCGATGATCCCCGCTGGTTTGCCGCCTATAGCGAACGCGTGACGCGCATGGTGCAGCGCGATCGTAATCACTGCAGCATTATTATCTGGTCGCTGGGCAATGAGTCAGGACATGGTGCCACACACGATGCGCTCTACCGCTGGGTAAAAAGCAGCGATCCAACCCGTCCGGTTCAGTATGAAGGCGGCGGTGCGGATACCGCTGCTACCGATATCATCTGCCCGATGTATGCCAGGGTTGATGAAGATCAGCCCTTCCCGGCGGTGCCGAAATGGTCGCTGAAAAAGTGGATCGGTCTGCCGGGTGAGACGCGTCCGCTGATCCTGTGTGAGTACGCGCATGCCATGGGCAACAGCTTTGGCGGTTTTGCTAAGTACTGGCAGGCCTTCCGCCAGTTCCCGCGTCTGCAGGGCGGCTTCGTCTGGGACTGGGTTGATCAGAGCCTGACCCGCTATGACGATCAGGGCGAACCCTGGCAGGCCTACGGCGGCGATTTTGGCGATAAACCCAACGATCGTCAGTTCTGTATGAACGGGCTGGTATTTGCCGATCGCACGCCGCATCCAGCGCTTTATGAGGCGCAGTGCGCCCAGCAGTTCTGGCAGTTTGCCGTCGATCCCGGCGATCCGCTGAGCTTTACGGTCAGCAGCGACTATCTGTTCCGCCACAGTGACAACGAAGTGCTGCGCTGGCGCATCGAACAGGCGGGTCGTGTAGTAATGGAAGGAGAAGTGCCGCTGGATATCGCTCCACAGGGCCAGCAGCGGATCACGCTGCCGTCACCGCCAGCATTACAGGGCGAATGCTGGCTGAACGTCGCGGTTCATCAGATTCAACCGACCCCATGGAGTGCCGCTGACTGGCGTGTCGCCTGGCACCAGTGGGCGCTGCCCTCGTCGCTGGCGCTGCCATCAAAGCCGGAGAGCGGCGACGCACCGGGCCTGCACGATGATCCCCGTGAGATTGTCATCACCCATCAGCTGCAACGCTGGCATTTTTCACGCCACAGCGGCGAACTGACGCAGTGGTTTGTGGATGAACAGCCCACACTGCTTTCACCGCTTCAGGACTGCTTTATTCGCGCCCCGCTGGACAATGACATTGGCACCAGCGAAGCGGAACGGGTTGATCCCAATGCCTGGGTCGAGCGCTGGAAAGCAGCGGGTTATGACCAGATGAGCAGCCAGCTGGTGTCGATGACGGCGAATGCGTTGCCACAGGCGGTGCAGATTGAGACGCTGCACAGCTGGCTCGCCCATGGCCAGATCGCCTTTATCAGCCGTAAACGTTATCTGATCAATGCGCAGGGTGAGTTGCAGTTGCAGCTTTCCGTTGAGCAGTCGCGTGGATTGCCGCCGCCCGCGCGCATCGGATTACGCTGTGAGCTGACGCAGATACCACAACAGGTGAGCTGGCTCGGCCTGGGTCCGCATGAAAACTATCCCGATCGCCAGCTGGCCGCGCAGTTTTCCCGCTGGGAGCTGCCGCTGGATCAGCTCTCAACGCCTTATGTTTTCCCGGGTGAGAACGGTCTGCGCTGCGGCACCCGTCAGCTCGACAGCGGCAGCTGGCAGGTCAGCGGCGATTTCGCTTTCTCACTGAGCCGTTTCAGCCTGGAGCAGTTGCGGGAGGCATCACACCGCCACCATCTGCGTCCGGAAGCGGGCTGCTGGCTGCATCTGGATGCCTGCCACATGGGTGTCGGCGGCGATGACTCCTGGAGCCCCAGCGTCAGTCCTGAGTTTTTACTGACTCAGCAGCGCTGGCAGGCTGAACTGACGATTTGTCAGCCGACGCGGGCAGATCTGTCTTCGGACGCCGGTAAAAGCGCTTCAGAAACAGCACGTTAATCAGCACGACCACGGCGGTGGCAAAAAAGACCCAGCGGAAACCGGCCACCGCCGACACCGCGGCGCCCAGCAGCGGACCCGCGACATTGCCGAGATACATAAAGGACTGGTTGTAGCCGAAGATCCGGCCGGTGATGTTGTCACGCGAGTGACGCACCAGCAGCGTCTGCACCGCGGGCATCATCGCGCCATCGGCAAAGCCCAGCAGAAAACGTAATACCCCCAGCTGTGTCGTGCTGGTGACAAACGACATGGCGATAAACAGCAGCAGCGAGATGACCATCGTTGCCAGCAGGATACGCTGCGTGCCGATGCGATCGCCGAGTCGTCCCAGACGAGGCGCGGCCAGCAGTGCAGAGACGCCAGGCAGCGCGGCAATGACCCCGCTAAGAAAAGCGATATTCTCAGCGGTGGGTGCCAGTTCCCGCACAAAGAGCGTCAGGATCGGGTTCACCGATCCGTTGCACATCTGGATCACCATGGTGGTGAAAAAGAGGCAGAGCATCAGTTTTGGATTATCCAGCGAGCGGAAAACCTCGCGTCCGCTGAGCTTCTCCTTTTTACTCACCGGGGTGTAACCGGTCTCCTTGATCAGGAACAGCGTCACCAGAAAGCTGACCATCAGCAGCGCTGCGGTGACAATAAACACCGTACGCAAACCGACCCAGTCTGCCAGCAGCCCGCCCAGCATCGGTCCCAGAATCACCCCGCCAATCTGGCCGGTTGAGACACAGCTCAGCGCCCAGCCGCTGCGTTCACGCGGCACCTGAGCGGCCACCAACGCCATGGCGTTGGGAATATATCCGGAGGTCAGCCCCATCAGGGCACGCAGCAGCAGCAACTGCCAGGCTTCGGTGACAAAAGCCTGTAGCAGAATTACCACGCCCATGCCAAAAGCGGCGCGCAGCAGCATCAGCTTACGGCCTTTGCGATCGGCAAGACTGCCCCACAGCGGGGCTACGGCCGCCGAAACCACAAAGGTGATACTGAAGGTAAGACCCGACCAGAGGCTCAGTGATTCGCCACCGGTTACGCCAAGCTGCTCAAGGTAGAGCGGCAGAAACGGGATGATCTGACTGATGGCCAGGCCGGTAAAAAAGCAGCCAAACCAGACCGAGATCAGGTTTATCTTCCAGGGTTCTATAGTGCGTGGCATGAGCAGATATTTTAAAGAGAGGGAATGCTCAGTCTAACGCGGCTATTCTCAGCGTGACCGACAAAACATGGCACAAATGGCAAAAGATCGGATTCCTCTTTGATTCAGCGCAATCACCGGCGCAAATTTTCCAGCCCGCCGGGTTTTTAGCGCGAAGCACGCGGGCGATGGTCTGGCCGGACGCAATCTTCCCTGACCCGCCCCGTCAATATAGAAAAATATGTCATTCTGTTACTGACAACTCTTCCCCCCGCTTCTATGTTTAAAAAACCGCCAGCCGCGGCGGTGTGGCAATCTTTTTAATCGGCGCGACATCCTCCGCAAAAAACGGTGCAGACCGTCCGGCTACGCTGAGGCGAACCAGCTTATTTCATGGTTAAACGCCCTTATGCTCAGGTGTAAGGGAGGGGGTCTTGTTTTAGCGGAGGTGGGTAATGAGAGTACAACCTGACAGCGCCAGCCGTGCTATCAGCGACTATTTTAACAGCCCGGACTGGCGAATACCGCCTGAGTCCGATCTGCTGGCGGTGATTCTGCGTGAAATAATGGAAGCGGGAGAACCCGCCACCAATAAAGCCCTTATTGCGCGGGTTATCGATAAACTGGAAGTGGAAGGCGACGAGACGCAATTGCAGCGTTATCGCACCCTGCTGGCGCAGTTAATCGACACGCAGCCGGAGGCGTAAACCCACCACCTACTTCACCCAGCGCAATTTATCCGCTTCGCTGATGCTGGCTCGTCCGCTGCTGCGCTGAAACAGGCACAGCTCCCGTCCACGCTTATTTTTCATCTGCGGCTGGGGGTAGCGTCCCTCCAGCAACAGTGCGCTGTAGCCCGTATTGTCGTCATACTCGATCGCCTCGCCCAGCACCTTTACTTTGCTCAGATGACTGGCGTTAATGCAGGCCTGCACCATCACCTGACGGCTCTTTTGCCAGGCCTCTTCACTGGAAGCCTGCGCCAGTGTGCTGCTGAGTAACAATGCGGGCAGAAGTGCCCCGATTATGCGTTTCATCTTCTCTGCTCCTGTTACGGCCTGAAGCCGCTAAAAAAATTCCCGCCGGGGCGGGAATAAACAAGACGAGCACTATCTATTGTGTGACGAGGAAGTTTCTTAAACGCGCTGCTATCCTCGCCTGCCGTTATGACAAACCTATGACATCTTTGCCGTTAACCACAATAAACTGAGCTGATATTGCCATTTTTGTCAGCCAGGAAGTTCAGCCGGTTAAGGTTGAAGTCCATGGTGACGGCAGAATTATAGGGAATGGCGCGGACCTTCTGTTCGAAGTGCTGACCCTGCAGCGCGGTTAACGGTTTACCGACATAATTCTGAAACTGAGAGGCACCACAGCGGTCAGCTTCGGGATCCTGCGCCACACTGGCGGTATCGGGCTTAGAGGCAGATTGACAGGCGGTTAATGCAAACAGCCCCACTACCAGCAGCCCTTTTCCATAAAATTTCACGTTTATTCTCCTGTTGGACGTGTAAAACCCTGCCCCAAGAGTAGCAAAGCGCACCTGCTGACCTGAACCCCTAAAAAGTAAAGTTGTTACAGCAGCATTAAACGGGTCGCGGCACCGATCATTTTTTAAGATTAATCGCACTCATTGCCTAAAAAAAGCACTCCAGGAAACTACAATATTAAGAATAGTCTTAGCCATGTGGAGGTCATGATGGAACTGATTATTTTTGTAGTCTGCGCAATGCTGATGACCGCCGTGGCGGTTAAAGTCCGTTAAACGGGTTCAGCCTGGTTCTGCGCGGTTCTTTCCAGAAGCGTACTGAATGCAGCCAGCGGCATCGGTCGACCGAGGAAGTAGCCTTGCCCCTCTTCGCACGAGAGCTGTTTTAGCTGGTTCAGTTGCGCTTCTGTCTCAATCCCCTCAGCCGTAATTGTCAGGGCAAAGGCGCGTGCCAGCGCAATAATCCCCGCGACCACCGATTGTGCCTGCTGCGACTCCGGGAAATCTTTCATCCAGGAGCGATCGATCTTCAGCCCATTAAACGGGAAGGTCTTCAGGTAGCCCAGGGCCGCATAGCCGGTGCCGAAATCATCAACGGTTAACCTTACCCCGAGTGACCGTAAACCCTGCATCACCTCCAGCGCATGCTGCGGATGTTCAAAGGTCACGTTCTCCGTGATCTCCAGCTCCAGCCGCGTAGCCGGCAGGCCACTTTTCGCCAGCACATCCGCAACCCGCTGCACTAAATCGCTGGTGCGGAACTCCATGGGCGAAATATTAACCGAAACATAGCGATCGCCCCCCCATCCCAGCGCATCCTCACACGCGCGCATCAACACCCAGTCGCTGATGGTGGCGATGAGACCGCTCTCTTCCGCCAGCGGAATAAAGTGATCGGGGGTAATCCACTCATCCGGCGCAATCTGCCAGCGAATCAGCGCCTCAGCACCTGCCAGCTGACCCGTCAGCAGTTGATAGCGGGGCTGGTAGTGCAGGCGAAATTCATTGTTCTTCAGCGCTTTCTCAATCCGCCGCGCCATTTCACGCTTATCCTCACGCTGACTGGCCATCTCATTGGCATACCAGACCCACTGATTGCGTCCCGCTTCGCGCGCTTCATTCAGCGCGATATCAGCCATTTGCAGCAGCGCTTCCGGATGGCTGGCATCCTGCGGTACACAGGCAATCCCCATGCTGACGGTGAGATAGTGGACATGCTGGCCGGTGCTGATGGGCTGCTGAACCTCGTGCACCAGCTGTGCGCAACGCTGATCGACCCGCTCACGGTTCGTTTCACGCAATACCAGCACAAACTCATCGCCACTCAGCCGCGCCACCAGCTCCTGCGGGCCGATACAGCGCTTCAGACGCTGCGCTATCTGGCTCAGCACCTCATCGCCCGCCGCATGGCCCCAGGTTTCATTAATCGGCCTGAACTGATCGAGATCGAGGGTAATCAGCGTCAGCGGCGCAGCGCCATCAGGCAGCTCAAGGTGTAGCGTCAGAAACTCCTGCAGCTGCACGCGGTTCGACAGGCCGGTTAAGACGTCATGACGCGACAAAAAATGAATGCGCGCCTCGGCTTCCATGCTCTGAGTGATGTCCGATACCGTGCCGCGAAACCCGATACGTCGCGCCTCATGCCAGATTGTTTTCGCGACCAGCTGGCCGATACGGCGGTTGCCGTGCGCCGACATAAACTGACAGCGCAGTGGCATCCGTTGCCCCTCCTCCTCCTGACGCTGCAGCCAGGCGACCAGCGAATGGCTGGGATGCGTCAGCAGGTGATCGATGTGACGGCCCAGCCAGTGTGTAATATCGTGGCCGGTCACGGTTTGAAAGCGCGCTGACAGGTAGATCAGGCGGCCCTCTCCATCCGTTTCCCAGATCCAGTCTGACGCCGCCTCAGCGAGATCGCGAAACCGCGCTTCACTGTTGGCCAGCTCCTGCTGACTGATCGCCAGCAGGGCAAAGCGCCGGTCAGAAAGAATCGCATTAGAGAGCGCATGGCGGCTGACGCGATGGGTGATTATGCCAATGATGATCGCCATGAGCATCAGTAGTGGTAACAGAAACCAGACCAGGCCCATGCCAGGCATCTTTGGCGTCCAGCGCAGCACAATCAGATCGCCGCCGGGTAACGGTTGCACCATCCGCGGTTCACGCAGGGCATCCCCTGCACTGACGGGCAGGCGCAGTTCGCGCACATCCAGCGTGGCGCCCAGCGCCTGTAATTTGGCAGGGGTGAACAGATTCACAAACACCATGACTGACGCCGGCCCCGCTATCGGCGGCATATTCGTCAGTTTGCCGCTGCCGATGGGGGCGGCAACCACAATGGCGGGCAGATGATTAATCAGCGCATCACGGGTTATCGCCGTATCGTTGCGCTGACGTGCCGCCGCAATCAGCGCTGGAGCCTCTTTTCCCAGCCAGGCTTCCAGCGGCGTATCCACCAGCTGCCCATTAATGACGCTGTACGTGGTGTGACCGTTGCCGTCGACCACGAATACGCCCTCATAGTGATACTCTTCGTAGAGGCCCGGACCAAAGTTCTCTTCGTCATAAGCCCAGACTTTGTTGACCCTGACATGGAGATTGCGCCAGGCTTCGCCCCAGAACGCATAATCCCGGATATCCGTGACCATCGCCTCCTGACGATTTTTCCACGCCTGCTGCATCAGCAACTGGTCATGCTCAACCGATACGCTGTTTTGCCGCTGCGCAATCGTCAGCACCATCAGCATCGAGAGCACCAGCACGCCAAACAGCAGCAGCGAAAGCGTGCGCAGGCTGCGCCGCGTAAAGCGGACAGTGCGGTCTTCAGCGGCATGACTGAATGGAGGCGAGGGTGGCGCCGGAGGGTTAGAAGTCATTAAGAGTGCTCACTACACAGTCAGAGTTTGAGATGACGGGCCTGCAATACAACATGCAGTGCTGACCAGATTAGTTTCCTCAGTTATCGGCTCACGCGCGCGGGTGTTTAGTCTGCGGTTAACATTTTGCGCTTAAATATTGTGTTACAGGCTGACTCGACAGCGATCTGGTGCATTGCTACTATGCGCTAACCTTCGCTGGCAGAGTCGCCTATGAATACCAATTCCGACAGAGTGACACTGACGCTGTTCTACGTCGGCAGCTTTGTGGTCTATTACCTGGTTACCATGCTGATCACGCTGTTCCCTAATTACAGCGTGCTGCGTAATGACGGCCTGCTGGTGCCGGTGCTCTGCCTGTTTGAATTTGCTGTTATCTATCCGCTTTACCGCTTTTACTGCCAGCGCCGCACCGACCTGCCGCTGGGTGAACTCTGCACGCTGCAAACTCTGCTGTTTACTGGCGCGCTATTTGTTCTGATGGCCGCACAGATGCAGTTCATGCAGCCGGAAGGATGGCTGGTGATGCAGGCCCAACAGGGACGCAATTCGCTGCTAATTCTGCTGCTCACCGCCGTGCTGCTCGCACCGGTGTTTGAAGAGGTGCTGTTCCGCGGTTTTCTGTTGCAGGGCTTTCTGCTGTGGGCGCCACGGAGCCGCTTTGCCTGTATGCTGCTGACCTCACTGCTGTTTGCGGTGATGCATACGCAGTATGTGCACTGGCAGACCCTTATCGCCCTGACGCTGTTTTCGCTACTGCTCTGTTACGCCCGGCTGCGGAGTAACAGTCTGGCGCTGCCCATCTTCCTGCACACGCTGAATAACCTGATTGCGCTGCTGCCCGCCTGGTATTTCGCAGGCTAGCGCCAGGCCCGCCCCTTCTGACACACCTTACAGGCCGCCGCATCACACCCTGGCTGGCGGACTATAGCTCACACTGACAATGCCGCCCCGGCACGTTTGTCTATACTGGATGTTAAAAAGGGATAAAAAGCACCACAGTCCGGACCACCAGACCGTGTAAAGGAGAGGATCTATGTTGATAGGATTTGTGTTGTTAGTGAGCGCATGCGGCTACGATGCCTGCGAGGCGCTGCCGGTATCAGAGCGCATCTATCCGACGAAGGTCGACTGTGAAACGATGGCGAACCGCATTCATAAAGTCAGACCGAATGTGGTACTGCTGTGTGGCGAAGTACATCGCTAATTCAGGGCCAGGTTCAATAAAGCAGGGCTGTAACGTTGCAAGCTGACGCTTTAGCGTACAAAATATAAGCTGTTGTTAACCATTATCGTTGTGAATCCCATGAAAACATCACGCCCCCGTCGTCCTGGTGGACGCTGGGTTTACTATCTTTTGTATGATGGCATTCTGTGGCCCTGCCCCGTCCGTTGGGAGTGGGAGAGCAGCTATGGCGGCTGGCTGCCATTTTACTACACGCCAACCTTTGAGTTTGTGGTGGGCGATCCGCGCAAGGCTTATCGCATTGCGCGCAGCGATGTGCGGTCTAAAAGGCGCGAGGATGCCTTTGTCTGAGCGCGTTTATCGCCACGGCAGCCATGAGGCAGTAAGCAGATAGTGAACCGCTTCCAGCACAATAATCACCATTAATAATATGCCCAGCGTGTGGCGGCCAATCCCCTTCATCTGTTCAGGCCCAGATCATGGCAGCCCAGCGAATCAGCAGCAGCGCGCCACAGATGCACAACAGAACCAGCACCATCTTCCAGTACTTTTTGGCTGCCCGGTATCTCGTCACCTCAGTTTCCTCTGGTCAGAAAGCGAAGATGCGCCAGAAGGCGCATCTGTTCCGGTCAGCAACAGGACCGGTGAGGCATAGCATAACGCCCGGGCCGCCAAAAGGCGACCCGTTACCGGCATCAGTTGTTCAGGGTGTAATCCAGCGTAATTTCCGCGTTCAGTACCTGAGAAACCGGGCAGCCCGCTTTGGCTTTATTGATGATCTCGTCGAAGGTCGACTCATCAATGCCTGGCAGAGAGATGGTGCTGGTCAGTGCCACTTTGGTGATGGCAAAGCCATCGCCTTTTTTGTCCAGCGACACGTCGGCCGTGGTATCAATGCTTTCCGGTGGATGACCTGCGTTGCCCAGCATCAGCGACAGCGCCATAGAGAAACAGGCTGCATGCGCTGCACCAATCAGTTCTTCCGGGTTGGTGCCTTTGCCGCCTTCAAAACGGGTGTTAAAGCCATAAGGCTGCTGGCTCAGCACGCCGCTCTCGGTGCTGACGGTGCCTTTGCCTTTGATATCGCCTTCCCAATGCGCCGAACCTTTCTTATGAATAGTCATGTCGTTCCTCCTGTTGGTAAAGAAGCTAAGTATAGACAATACATTCATTTTCGCAGGCTCAACTCACCGCGCGGGGACGTGGCGGTGTGCTCTGCGGTGCCAGTAACGCTTCCGCCTGCACCAGCGAATCGCGGGTAATTTCACCGATCGACTTCGCGCCGGTGAGGGTCATGGCAACGCGCATCTCTTTTTCAATCAGCGTCAGCAGGTTTTCTACGCCGCGCTGACCGTGGGTTGCCAGCGCATAGATAAATGCCCGTCCCAGCAGCACGCTGTCTGCCCCCAGCGCAATCATCCGCACCACATCCAGCCCGTTGCGAATGCCACTGTCCGCCAGAATGGCGATGTCACCTTTTACCGCATCGGCAATGGCCGGTAGCGCACGCGCCGAGGAGAGCACGCCATCCAGCTGGCGTCCGCCGTGATTAGAGACCACGATGCCATCGGCGCCAAAGCGCACCGCATCACGCGCATCTTCCGGATCGAGAATGCCCTTGATCACCATCGGTCCATCCCAGAACTCGCGGATCCACTCCAGATCGCGCCACGAGATAGAGGGATCGAAATTATTAGCCAGCCAGCCGATGTAATCTTCCAGCCCGGTAGGCTTGCCCAGATACGTGGAGATATTCCCCAGATCGTGAGGGCGCCCCTGCAGACCCACATCCAGCGCCCACTGTGGATGGGTGACCGCCTGCCAGTAACGACGCAGCGCCGCGTGATTACCGCTCATCCCGGAGTGCGCATCGCGATAGCGCGCGCCCGGCGTGGGCATATCCACGGTAAACACCAGCGTAGAGCAACCGGCGGCTTTGGCGCGCTCCAGCGCATTGCGCATAAAGCCGCGGTCACGCAGCACATAGAGCTGGAACCACATGGGACGCTTAATCTGCGGGGCCACCTCTTCAATCGGGCAGACCGAGACGGTCGACAGGGTAAACGGAATGCCTTTCAGGTCTGCCGCGCGCGCCGCCTGTACTTCACCCCGGCGGGCATACATGCCGCACAGGCCGACCGGTGCCAGCGCAACCGGCATCGACAGGGTTTCATTGAACAGTTTGGTTTCAAGACTCAGTTCCGACATGTTTTTCAGAATGCGCTGGCGCAGCGCCACATCCGAGAGATCCTCTACGTTGCGACGCAGGGTGTGCTCGGCATAGGCACCGCCATCAAGATAGTGAAACAGGAACGGCGGCAGGATACGTTGCGCGGCCGCGCGATAGTCACTGGCAGCGGAGATAATCATCAGTCAGATTCCTTTGGGTTGCGTGTGTCGTTATCCGGTAAGCGGGTGATGCGCGCCTGACGCGCTTCATCTTCATGCAGGCTTTTCATGGTGGTGTGCACAAATCCCAGATGCTGCATCGCCGCCTGGCGCGCAGCGTCGGCATCGCCCGTGAGGATCGCATCGAGCAGCGCCTGATGCTGTTCAGTCAGGCGGGCGAAAATCGCGGGCTGGGTATACATGCGCTGACGGCTCTGCATCACCGACGATTGCAGCAGCTCAAAAAAACCACGCATGGTCTGCAGCAGCACCACGTTGTGCGACGCCTCGGCAATCGCCAGATGGAAGCGCACATCAGCCTGGGCGGCGAGATCGGGATCGTCACTCTCTTTCAGCTTCAGGGTGGCGTCGAAAGCGTACTGCAGCTTCTCTTTGTCGGCGTCGGTGGCGCGCAGTGCGGCGTGCCAGGCGGTGCTGGCCTCGATGGCATGGCGCGCTTCCAGAATGTCGTAGCGGTAGTCGGGATCGTCGCGCAGTAGCTGGCGAATCGGCTCGACGATGCGCTGTTCCGACCAGGGCGCCAGCTGCTGACGGATCCAGGTGCCGCCGCCGCGTCGGCTAATCAGCATGCCGTTGCTGATCAACTGTTGTATGGCTTCACGCAGCGAGGAGCGCGAGACGCCAAGCTCCGCAGAGAGCTGCCGCTCGGCGGGCAGGCGCATGCCCGGCTCGAGCTGATGTTCGGTGATATAGGCCCGCAGGCGCGTCACCAGCGGATCGGCATTGCTGCTCATGGGATCATCCAGGGGAAGACGTAGGCCTGAAGTGTGGTTATCACACCGACCATACAGGTGAAAATCAGGCTGTGTTTAACGGTAAACCGGAACAGGTCGGACTCTTTACCCACCAGCCCGACCGCCGCACAGGCGATAGCGATCGACTGCGGCGAGATCATCTTACCGGTCACGCCACCGGTGGTGTTGGCCGCCACCAGCAGAATATCGGAGACGCCAATCTGCTGCGCGGTCGTGGCCTGTAAAGCAGCAAACAGCGCATTCGATGAGGTGTCTGATCCGGTCAGGAAGACGCCCAGCCAGCCCAGGAACGGTGAGAAGAAGGTAAAAGCGTGGCCGGTGTGAGCCAGCGCCAGTGCCAGCGTCGCAGACAGCCCGGAGTAATTCGAGATAAAGGCAAAGGCCAGTACCATCCCGATAGAGTAGATCGGCAGCGCCAGCTCTTTCAGCGTTTCACCAAAAGTCTGCAATGCCGCCTTTGGCTTCATGTGCAGGAAAATCATCGCCATGATCGCCGCAATTAAAATGGCGGTGCCGGTGGCGGACACCAGATCCAGCTTAAAGATGGCCGGATAAGGGGTTGCAGTACCGACCACGGGCGGCATCCGCGCCACCAGCTCATTCAGCATCGGCACCGGCATAGCCAGCACCCACTCATAGAGCGCACCGCCTTTGGCGAACAGCGCTTTAAACGGCGGGATACTCCAGAGCGTGACGGTGGCGGTGAGAAACAGGAACGGCATCCAGGCGCGGATCACCTGCCCCAGCCGATACTTCTGCGGTGGCAGCAACGGATCGCCCTGTTTCGCCTCTGCATCCGCAAAGCGGAAGATGCGAACCGGCTTCCAGACCCGCAGGAACAGCGTCAGCGAAATCAGCGAGGCGAGCGACGAGATAATATCGGGCAGCTCCGGACCCAGGAAGTTGGAGCTGAGGAACTGGGCAATGGCAAACGATCCCCCTGCCACGACCACCGCCGGCCAGGTCTCTTTCACCCCGCGCCAGCCATCCATGATCGCCATAATCCAGAACAGCACAATCAGGGTCAGCAGCGGCAGCTGGCGTCCGGCCATCTGGCCGATGGCAAAACTGTCCAGCCCGGTCACCTGCCCCGCCACAATAATCGGGATGCCCATCGCGCCAAAGGCCACCGGCGCGGTGTTCACAATCAGGCAGAGCCCGGCGGCGTAGAGCGGATTAAAGCCGAGTCCCACCAGCAGCGCGGCGGTAATCGCCACCGGCGCACCAAAGCCCGCAGCCCCTTCCAGAAACGCCCCGAACGAGAAGCCGACAATCAGCATCTGCAGACGCTGATCGGGAGTAATCGACAGGATAGAGGCGCGGATAATGTCGAACTGGCCGGTTTTGACTGAGATCTTGTAGACGAACACCGCGGCGACAATAATCCAGGCAATCGGCCACAAGCCATAGAGAAAGCCATACACCACGGCGGCCAGCGCCTGTGCAACCGGCATCTGATAGAGAAACAGCGCCACCAGCAGCGCCAGCACCACGGTGGTGGTGGCCGCCAGGTAGCCTTTCATCTTCAGCTTAATCAGCGCAAAGAAGAAAAAGAGAATCGGGATCAGTGCGATCAGGCTTGAAAGCCAGATATTACCCAGCGGATCGTAGTTTTGTTGCCAGATCTGCATGCCAGTATCTCCAGAGGAAAAGGTGACGTGGCACACAGCCGCAGCGCTGGTGCCATCTGCCCCGGATTGGTCAGACCAAACCGCTCTGTCGGGGCTTATGGCAACAGATAGTTAACGCATTGTTAACTTGTGGCAACAGAAGATGCGCGAATTTTCCCGGAGTGTGAACCAGAGAAAAATATTGCCGGGATTGGTCGGACCAAAATCAGCGATTCACCTCAGGAAAGGCGTGCTGATAGCTGCGCGGATGGAAACGCAGATTAAGCACGATTAACAGCAGCGTGACCGCCGCCTGCAATAACCAGACGCTGGTGAAGTGACCGGTGAGCGCATGCAACTGCCCGGCGATAAACGGCATGCTGCCCGCGATAATAAAGCCGACGCCCTGCATAAAAGCCACCAGCCGCGCGCCAGCCTGCGGCTGCTCCAGATGATCCAGCGCCAGCACCAGCGCCAGCGGAAATGCCCCGCCCAGCCCGAAGCCCGCAATCCCCGCCCAGAGCCACGGTGCCAGTTGTGGCGCAAACAGGAAACCGAGCATGCCGCTGAACTGCATCGCCAGTGTCAGCAGCAGCAGCGGACGGCGATCGCGGCCCCGCGCCAGCAAGGGCAGCAGCAGCGCACCCGTGACCTGACAGCCGATCATCATGCCAAGCAGTGAACCGCCCGCCTGCGCGCTCCAGCCGAGTTGATGATAAAAATCGGGCAGCCAGGCGACACAGATGGCATATCCGCCGTTCACCAGACCGAAGCTCAACGCCAGCGTCCAGGCGCGGGTTTTCCGCCACAGCGAAGGCAGAGCGGCGGCCTCTGTCCGGGTTGCACGTGGGGTGGTGATAAACAGCCAGAGCAGGATGGCCAGCACCACCGGCAGCGCCCAGCTGCTCAGCGCGCCCTGCCAGCCAAGCTGCCCATTCAGCCACGGCGAGATCGCCGCGCCAATCCCACCGCCGCCCATCAGCGCCGCTGCCCACAGTCCGGTCACGCCGGCACTGCGGCTGCCAAAGCGCTGACGGATCAATCCCGGCATCGCCATCTGCACAATGCCAATGCCAGCCCCTCCCGGCACAGTACTCAGCACCAGCCAGCCTCCGTCAGCCACAAACAGCCGACTCACCAGCGCCAGCAGCAACAGCAACAGGCCCCCCAGCAGCAGTTTACGCACCGCAAAGCGCTGCATCAGCGGGGCGCTGACTAACGCAATGGCACCCATCATCATCATCGGCACCGCAGGCAACAGCGAGGCCGCCAGCGGCGACAGACCGATGCTCTGCCGCAGCTCGCCGAGTAACGGACTGACCGAGGTCATCAGCGGTCGCATATTGAGCCCGGCCAGCACCAGCGCCGCCAGCAGCAGGTTGTTCTCTCTCTTCATCTGAGATCCACACAGTTAAAAGTTGCCAGCCTGGCAGCAGTCGTTACTATCTGGAAATGAAATATTACTCTGCCAGGTAGTGGAAATATGAATCGTCAGCCGATGTTTACTCCGCAGCAGCTGCTCAGCTTTGTCGCGGTGTGCGAAACCGCCAGCTTTACCCGCGCCGCTGACCGGGTGCACCTGTCGCAGTCCACCGTCAGCCAGCAGGTGCGACGGCTGGAGGAAATGGTCGGCAAAGAGCTGCTGAACCGCTCCTCGCATCAGGTGCAGATCACCGAAGAGGGCGAGAAGCTTTTAGGCTACGCCCGGCGGATCATCGCCCTGAATGGGGAAGCGCACGATGTGCTGAGTGACCAGTGGCGCGACGGTGTGCTGCGTCTTGGCGTGCCGGAAGATTTCGCCGCGCCCACGGCCGGTCTGCTGGCGCACTTCAGTCGCGACCATCCGCAACTTCGGCTGGACGTGATGAGCGGCATGCAGGTGGAGCTGCGTCGCGCCTGGCAGCGTGAAGAGCTCGATATCATGCTGATTAAACAGCCCGCTGGCGAGCGTCCGCTGGCGTCGCGTCCTGAACCCCTGATGTGGCTCGATAGCGCAGAGTGGCCCTGCTTTGAGCAGACGCCGGTACCGCTGGTGCTGTTTCCCCAGCAGGGACTCTATCGCGATGAGGTGTGTCAGACGCTCGACGCACTGGGCCGTAGCTGGCGCATTAGTTACAGCAGCGCCAGCCTGGTCGCGCTGGCCGCCGCCAGTGCGCAGGGGCTGGGGCTGACATTACTGCCCGCCAGCTGCCGCCTGCCGCAACATCGTGTACTGGGCCCGGAACAGGGTCTGCCGGTGATTGATACCTTCGAACTGGCGCTGTTCTGTCGTCATCCGCAGGATCCGCTGCAGCGCGAGCTGGCGGAATCCCTGGCAACCTTCAGCCAGCTGCGCTGGCAGTGAGATATCGAATAGTCGTCAGTGGAAAATAACGCAGCAGGGTGGAGCGTCGTTTGTCAGATTAAGACCTTGTTCACTTTGCAGGAGCCTCTGATGCCTATTTCCTCTTCGCCGAGCCGCCGTGATTTCCTTGGGCAGAGCGTCCGCTGGACCGCCGCAGGCGGCTTGCTGGCCGCCGGTCTCGGCCAGGCCAGTGCCGCCACGCCATCACCTTTGTCCTCTATCAATCCCGACCAGCCCGCCGCCCTGCCCCGGCAGGATCACTATCTGCTGCGCAATGTGCGGCTGGAGGAGGGCTTTATCCGTGAGGATGATGAGATCGTTGCGACCCGCACCGGGCGTTACGACATCAGCGTGCGCGACGGTAAAATTGACCAGCTGACACCCGCCGGTCAGGGTGACAGCACCCTGCCGTCGTGGGATGCACAGGATGCCCTGCTGCTGCCCGCCACCCAGGATATGCATATCCACCTTGATAAAACCTTCTACGGCGGCCCGTGGCAGGCTCCGCGTCCCCGTCAGGGCAAAACTATCATGGACATGATTGCGCGTGAACAGGTGCTGATTCCGCAACTGCTGCCGCACTCTCAGGCGCGCGCCGAAGGGTTGATCGCTCTGCTGCACGCCAAAGGCACCACCCGCGCCCGCAGCCATTGCAATATCGATCCGGTCAGCGGCCTGCAAAGTCTGGAGCATCTGCAGGCGGCATTAGCCCGTCACCCCGCCTTTCCCTGCGAGATTGTGGCCTTTCCACAGCACGGCCTGCTGCACTCGCAGGTTGATGGGCTGATGCGCGAGGCGATGCAGCACGGCGTTGAGTATGTCGGCGGCCTGGACCCCACCAATGTCGATGGTGCCATGGAGAAGTCACTGGATGCGATGTTCCAGATTGCGCTCGACTATCAGCGCGGCGTGGATATACATCTGCATGAAACCTCACCTGCTGGCGTGGCGGCGATTCAGTACATGATTGACACCGTGGCAAAGAATCCAGCGCTGAAGGGCAAAGTGACGCTGAGCCACGGTTTTGCGCTGGCGACCCTGTCCGGCAGTACGCTGGATAAGATGATCGCAGGGCTGGCGGAGCAGCAGTTCAGCGTCGCCTCTACGCTGCCGATCGGCAAGCTGACCATGCCGATTCCGCAATTACAGGCAGCGGGCGTGAAGGTGATGACCGGCACCGACAGCGTTATCGATCACTGGTCACCGTTTGGCACCGGCAGCATGCTGGAAAAAGCGAACCTTTATGCGCAGCTCTATCGGGGATCGGATGAGTTCTCGCTGTCGCGGGCGCTGGCGATCGCCACAGACGATCGGCTGCCGCTGACAGCCCAGGGTGACCGCCAGTGGCCAGTACCGGGCGATGAAGCGAGCATGATGCTGGTGGCGGCGAGCTGTTCCGCCGAAGCCGTGGCACGAATTTCGACAGTCGTCGCGACCTTCTCACGCGGTAAACCAGTGTTTGCGCTGGCCCCGGCCTGAAACAGCAGGGCTGCGGACAAAAACGCCGGGAGCGTTTTTGAACAACGCAACGCGTTGGCCCGGCTACGGGCGCACCTCAGGGATGAGGTGCGTAATCGCCCGCGCTGAGCCTTCTCAGCAAATGCGGAGAGATCGAGCTGGCTCCGGCCCGGTTACAGACGACCACCTTACCTAAAGCGCCGGGAGCCAGTACCTGCCCCACAACGCAAACCCACTCCTCCAAAAACAACAGAGCCTCCACAAGGGAGGCTCTGCATTTACCTGAGCGGAGTGCGGGTTACGCGCTTTTGGCCCATTTATCATTCGACATTAGTTCCATTGCCAGCGCGTATAAGCGACGATCTTCCTGATCACAGGGCTCATCTTCCGCATAACACGCAATCATCGAAGCGATCTTATCAGCCGATAAGCTCTCTCCATGAACATGCAGTGTCAGTACGGCGCGGCCTACTATTTTAAGCACATTTTCATGTGGTCCCTGGATGCGATTACTCAATGCAAATACCCTCTACCGGTCGTTGTACCAGGAATATGGCGCGCTAAATATAAAGCAATTAGCTCAGGATTTTTATCGGCACCAGTGGTGATATTTTTTAATGATTAATTCTATTACTGGAGTAGTAGTTAAGGATTTATCTGATTAACAATGAAATAAATATTTAAAAACGGCTACTTATCAAATAATCGCTGGTCTCAAAAGATCCTCATCCTGGAACAATCACATTGAGTCGGGGTTAATCTATAAAAATAAACCACCTTTTTCCCGTAAACTTCAGTCTATTCCTAAGCCCTCTGACAGATATAGTTTCATACTGCTAACCATCGAGGTTCCCGTTGCTGTCAGGCGTGCTTTCTGCCAGACTTGCCCCGCAATAATGCCCTACACTTTCAGCCTCAGAGGCCGCGCCCGTGACCGCTTTTTCTACCCTCAATTCGCTTCCCGACAGCCAGCTCGAAAACCTGCGCGAGATGGGCTACACCAGCATGACGCCCGTGCAGGCCGCCACGCTGCCCGCCATTCTGCAGGGACGCGACGTGCGCGCGCAGGCGAAAACCGGCAGCGGTAAAACGGCTGCCTTTGGTATTGGTTTACTGCACCATATCGACAGCGCCCGCTTTCAGACCCAGGCACTCATTCTCTGTCCGACCCGTGAACTGGCGGATCAGGTAGGCAATGTGCTGCGCCAGCTGGCGCGCTTCACCCGCAACATCAAAGTTCTCACTCTGTGTGGCGGACAGCCGATGAGCGCACAGCGTGATTCGCTGGTGCATCCGCCCCATATCGTGGTCGGCACGCCGGGTCGTATCCTCGACCACATTAACCGCGAAAACCTCAAGCTGGATCAGCTCAGCACGCTGGTCCTGGATGAAGCCGATCGGATGCTGGAGATGGGTTTCCTGAATGATATGGAAACGATCATTGAAGCGACGCCCGCTTCGCGCCAGACGCTGCTCTTTTCCGCCACCTGGCCAGACGGCATTACGGCTATCAGCACCCGCTTTCAGCGTGATGCACTGAGCGTGGTGACAGAAGATGTCAGCGAACTGCCTTCAATCGATCAGCAGTTTTTCGAAGCCAGCCACAATGAAAAACTGGGTCTGCTGATAGCCCTGCTCAGCGATCGCCAGCCCTCATCCTGTGTGGTCTTCTGCAACACCAAACGTGAATGTGATGATGTCGCCGCGGCGCTTAACGCGCGTGATATCAGCGCCCTGCCTTTGCATGGCGATCTGGAGCAGCGCGATCGTGAACGCGTGCTGATCCGCTTCGCTAACGGTAGTGGTCGCGTGCTGGTCGCCACCGACGTCGCTGCACGCGGACTCGACATCAAATCGCTGGCGATGGTGGTTAACTATCAGCTCGCCTGGGATCCTGAAATCCACCTGCACCGCATTGGTCGTACGGCGCGTGCGGGCGAACATGGCGTTGCGGTCAGCCTGGTTGCTGCCGATGAGATGGCTCGCGCGCATGCGCTGGAAGATTTCCTGCAGCAGAAGCTGCCGTGGGTCTCTGCCAGCACGCTGAAAAAGGGCAGCAGCAAGCCGCTGCCTGCAGCTATGATGACTTTGTGCATTGATGGTGGCCGTAAAGCCAAGATACGTCCGGGAGATATTCTGGGCGCGCTGACGGGTGAAGCGGGTTATCGTGCCGAGCAGATCGGCAAAATTGTCCTGACGCCGACCCACGCCTACGTGGCGATTGAGGCGAATCAGGCCAAAAATGCGCTGGTGAAACTCAAGCAGGGCAAAATCAAAGGCAAAACCTGCCGGGCGATTCTGCTGAAGGACTAAATAAAGCGGGCGAGAAGATTATCTCGCCCGGTTTGTTACGGCTCTTCGATTTGGGTCACATGCAGCGTGGTTTTATCCCCTTTGCCCTGTACCTTGCCACTGACGCGTACTTTGTCTTCTGCGGTGTAGGTTTTACCATCAAAGGTCTTCTTCGGCGCGATAATCGGTAAGGTGCCGGTGTTGTCACGGAACTGATACCGTTCGCCCTGCTCTTTCTTCACGATGTAACCTTCCAGCGTCACATATCCGCCCTGACGGAAATCGCGGATCTGATCAATATGCGTCTGACCGGTATCTTCTGAACCTTTATAGCCGGCATCCTGCTTGTGTTGCGGTGGTGGCGTATCGCCCGCTTTGTATCCGCCCTCTTCGGCCGAAACACCCGCACTCATCATCACCAGCAACGACGCCAGAATCACTTTTTTCATTTCACACTCCTTTATTGGAAAGGTGTCCATGTTGAACCTTCAGGGTTAATCCTGGCACATTAATTGGCGTCCGTTTTATTTCACCCTTCTCTTCTCACCTTTTTCCGTTTGCTGCCGATAACCTGTTCACACCCTATTTCACCAGCTGCGTTAATGCAGAGGCAACCATGGATAATTTTCAGAAAGAGATCGATGAGAGAGCGAACCTCGCGTTATCGAACAAGTTTGAGCTGCTGCTGTTTCGCTTAGGTTCCGATCAGCTGAAAGGCAAGTCTGAACTGTTTGGCATTAACGTCTTCAAGCTGCGTGAAATTGTGCCGATGCCCACTATCACCAAAGCCGCAGGCATGCGTTCGCCGCTGCTGGGTATGGCAAGTATTCGTGGCCAGTTCATTCCGGTCATCGACCTGCCTGCCGTGGCGGGTTGTGTGCCGGAAACCGGTCTTAACCTGCTGCTGGTTACCGAGTATGCCCGTAACACCCAGGCGTTTGCCGTGGAGTCAGTTGAGAACATTGTCCGTCTCGACTGGAGCCAGGTGCATACCGCCGAAGCCGGTATCGGCGGCCGCAACATTACCAGCATCGCCTGCCTGGACAGTGATAAGCAGAGCAACGAGCTGGCGATGGTGCTGGACGTTGAGCAAATCCTGTATGACATCATCCCATCGGTGCGCGGCGTCGAACCGGAAGCGGCCAGACCGCGTGCCTTCAACTACCGCCCAGGTGCGGTGGCGATTGTGGCAGAAGATTCCAAAGTCGCGCGTCAGCTGCTGGAGCAGGGTCTGAAGAGTATGGGCATTCCGGCGCTGATGTTTAACACCGGTCTGGATGCCTGGGAAAAAATTAAATTGATGAGCCAGGAAGCGCAGGCTGCCGGCGAATCGATTCACGACAAAATCGCCCTGGTGCTGACCGATCTGGAAATGCCAGAGATGGATGGTTTTACGCTGACCCGCAACATCAAACGTGACCCGATCCTCAAGGCTCTGCCGGTCGTCATTCACTCCTCACTCTCTGGCAGCGCCAACGAAGATCACGTGCGCAAAGTGGGTGCCGATGGCTATGTGGCAAAGTTTGAGTTGAATGAGCTGTCAGACGTGATTTTCAACGTTCTCGACACTGCCCGCTAAGCGAATGCGGGCCGCTAAGAATGCCCGGCACGCTTTTACTTTTTAGCCAGCAGAATGGCTGACCTGATCAGGAACCGACTATGCACATTGAAACTTTACCCGTTACGCCTGCACCTGCTACGCCTTCCCGTCAAAAGGTGCTGCGTGGCCGTTTACGCCAGCTGGCCTGGATTAGCGCCGTCACATTAAGCGTCGCGTTCTGGACAGGCCTCTACTTCTTAGTTTTCTGAATCCATTCATCCTTGTCTGGATCGGGCTGTCAGCATCACTGCTGACAGCCCTTTTTTTTGTCTGAATTTCCTCTGGTTATTACTTAACCATTTCTGATGATTTTTACTGACTATTTATTCACCCGGCGTTATTACTTAAAAATTATTAAAGGTACAACTTCGTTCTCCGATAACAGTATGCGCGAGATCACCTTTTTGCCTGAGGCTGTGACCACAGACATCAGCAAGGCACTGCGCACAACAGCAGGAAACCTGAGTGTTGCTAACAAATTGATTAATAATAAAACGGGGAAGAGAACATGTTCAGTATCAAGAATATGAAGGTGGGAATGCGGCTCGCAGCAGCCTTCGGTATTATTGTGACGTTACTGATAGTGATTGGCGTGACATCCATAACCAGGATTAACAGCATTAATACGGCGATCGCCTCGATCGTTGACGATCGTTATGTGAAAGTACGACTGGCATTTGATGTGCGCGATGGCGTCAACGATCAGATCAAATACCTGCGCGGCATGGTGATCGACACGACACGTCCGGAAATGAATGTGAAGCGTTATGGTCAGCTGGATGAAGCCACGCAACGCACCAACAGCGCAATGAAAAGGATCGAAGATATTCAGGTCACGCCGGTCGGCAAGAAAAAGATCGCCGGTCTGCTGGCCTCTTCCCAGGCTTTTGAGAAGGTTAAAGCAGAGCTGATCACCCTGGTGAAAGCGGGCGATTTTGAGGCTGCCAGCACCTATGTCCTGAAATCGATGACCGCCACCCAGAACAAATTCCTTCAGGATGCCGTAGATTTTGCCAACTCTCAGGACGCACAGCTGCGCAGTGAAGGTCAGGGTATTGTGGAAAATGGTCAGTCGGCTATCTCCATTACGCTGATTTTCTCCGCGCTGGCGATTCTGGCGTCTATTCTGCTGGGCTACTTCCTGACCCGTTCTATTGTGCGTCCGCTGGTTGCAGCAGTTGACGTTGCTGAACGCGTTGCCGCAGGCGATCTGAGTTCACAGATGCAGGTGACCTCACGCGATGAAACCGGCGTCCTGATGCAGGCGCTGCAACGGATGAACGATAACCTGCTGTCGATTGTGACTGAAGTACGTACCGGTTCCGACACTATTGCGGTGGCCTCTAATCAGATCTCCAGCGGGAACCTTGATCTTTCGACCCGAACCGAACAGCAGGCCAGTTCGCTGGAAGAGACCGCCTCTGCCATGGAGCAGATGACGTCGACCGTGAAACACAATGCCGACAACGCGCGTGAAGCCAATCACCTGGTTTCAACCACTTCCAGCGTGGCGCGTGAAGGTGGCGTGGTAATGGAGCAGGTCATTGAGAAGATGGAAGCGATCGCCCTCTCCTCAAGAAAAATTGTCGATATCATCAGCGTTATCGACTCCATCGCCTTCCAGACCAATATTCTCTCCCTGAACGCCGCGGTTGAAGCGGCACGCGCGGGTGAACAGGGTCGTGGCTTTGCGGTGGTGGCGAGTGAGGTGCGTAATCTGGCGCAGCGCTCAGCCTCAGCGGCCAAAGAGATTAAGGTACTGATTGAAGATTCCGTCGCTAAAGTCGATGAAGGTAGCAAGCTGGTGACACACGCCGGTTCAACTATCGGCGAAGTGGTGAACAGCGTGCAGAGCGTGGCAAACATCATGAGCGAAATCACCATTGCCAGCAGCGAGCAGAGCAGCGGCATCAATGAAATCAATCAGGCGATTACCCAGATGGAAGCGGTGACGCAGCAGAACGCCGCGCTGGTACAGGAAGCGTCAGCCGCCTCACAAGCACTGCAGGATCAGGCAGAGCGTATGGCACAGGCGATGAGCGTGTTTAATACCGGCAAGCTCTCACTGCAACCCGTACTGCGTTAATCCCTCTCAACGGCCTGCTTCGGCGGGCCAGTTTAAGAATGGTGACGATAAGGGCGGATAGGTTACAGGCAACAGAGCGGGAAGCGGTTAGCGGTTAGTGGTAAGCGTTATACAAGGGAATTGCAAATATACAGGGAAAGTGAAAGTAAACAGGCAGGTTACAAGAATAAAGCGTGAGGTTTGAGAAGGAGGAAACGCAGAAACAAAAAAGGCTGCCAGAGGCAGCCTTTTATTACTGTAAATGCAACAACGCTATAAAGCTCACTAGCCTTAATCAGAGAGCGCGAAGCTGACTCTGAATTGCAATCCTTGCCAGGTTCACCTGAACCACGACAGATTTGCAGAAAATGCATTTCGCTCCATGCGGGTTGGCTCTTGTAACATCAAAATGTGATGTACGAAACTGTGAGCCACTACAGTGAGGACATTTAAAAGTAATTTTCAGTCCTTAGAGACCAACAACGTTCGCAGCAGCTGGGCCTTTGGCGCCATTTTCTACTGTGAATTCAACTTGCTGACCTTCATCTAATGAACGGAAATCGGTGCCCTGGATTGCAGAGAAATGTACGAATACATCTTTGCTGCCGTCTGCAGGAGAAATGAAACCGAAGCCTTTCTCTGCGTTAAACCATTTAACGGTACCGCGAATTTTGTTAGACATGCTTAAATCCTTAATATATCGAGCCTTCCGGCATACATAATGGCCTGAGAACAGATTTTAATCAGAACGTAAGAGAAGACTCAAAAAGAAGGGATGTCTCGCGACAAACTTAGAGATGAGAACTGCTTTGGTTACTTACTTTGATAGTGTCTGTTAATCAAACCGACGATTCATTAGGCCACACTTCTTAAAGTGACGCAAGCCGTAATTCAAATTAATCGCAATCAGCCCGCTGACGAGGATGAAGGCGAAAGGCTGTGTCAGGGAGACTGTCTGGCTTCACAGCGCAGCGGTGACTTTTCTGGCGACGTAAAAAGAAGCGGAGATAATGTCAGATCAAAAAAGGGCGAGGCCGGAGCCTCGCCCAAAACATGCCGATCATCAATCGTAGTAAGGAACCTTACGGTCAACGCCGTTGATATTGATCAGCACAAAACCGGTCGGAGCGGTCTTATTGGTCGGCGTACCCGCTGCGGTAGCCAGCGTAACCACCCCTTTTTCGTTGGCCCCGATGCCCGCCAGCCCGTTGTGCATGCCAAAACGTGCAGCGGGTTTCAGGTTGCTGATTTTGGTGATGTCCGTAACCACCGACATATCAGCCTGGAACAGCGAGCAGGAACCGGTATCGAAGCGGGTCGGACCCGTCGTCTTCAGGTTGAACATGGTTTCGCCGCTGTTCGCTCTCAGCTTAACCCAGATTACGGCATAGGTGGTCCCTACCCGGCCATAACGAATGTCCAGTACGGAAGGCTGACCCATATGGTAAGCATCGGCCCAGACCGTCTCCAGTCGCTGGAGGTTGATCAGGGTTTTACCGGTGCCCACCACATTAACCGGCGAACCGGCGGTGCCGGAGGGCGTGGTCGCATCCGCTTTCCCGATCAGCTCCATTACCCATTGCTGGTTAGGCGCCGGGAAATAGAGCTGCCCCAGCCGATACCAGTTGTCGGTATCAGTGTTGTTCACCACTTTATAGCCGCTGTAGTAGCCGGCACGCAGCGAACCGGTCATGAACGTGCCGTAGTTCTCATCCCGACGATAGCCATATTCGAAGGTCGATAACCACTTACTTCCGGCCAGATCATTGGTGATTTTCGCCCCCGCCTGCAGGTTGATATGACGCATCACCACGCGGGCATTATTGAGATTGAGCGGCGTGCCGCAATCTTCAATGTTGAGCGTTTCGATGTTCCAGCCGCCATCCGACAGATCCCCCGGGTTAGTCGTGTGCTCAATCCAGACGTTACGCATGAGCCCCTGAGTGACGCGCGGCATATAGAGCGTGGCGTCGCCATAGCCCGACTGGAAGTTGGCATTACACAGCTCAATGGCGGTTGAGTGGTCCCAGTTCCCCTTCGGCGTGTTTGACCAGCCGACATCAAATACCCGTGAAAAGGTATTGGAGCTGTAAATCTGATCGAACTTACTGTCGAGCGTATCCTGCAGCTTAAAGACGGTTCCCCCGGTACTTTGCGCCTTGAAGCAGAAGATATTGACGATCTGGCCTCCGACAATGGTATTTTCAAAGAACGGCTGCGTGTTACTGCACTGTTCAGGCGTGACGGTGACTTTGGCCGTGGTGTCGACAGTCCCGGCGTTAGCCTGTCCATGCCAGCAGATGCCTTTAATGACGATTCGACGCGCATTAACCTTAAACACGGTTTTCGCGCTTTTATCAGAAACAATGGTGGTACGCGGTGCCGAGCCGAGCTCGATATCATCGCCTGCCAGACCAAAAAACGACAACTCCGTATCGCTGATATCGATGGGTGAAATCAGGAAGCGGCCCCCCGGAAAACGCACCGGAATCGCTTTCGCGTAGGCGTTGTAGGATTGTGTCCATGCCAGCATCCGCTTAAAGGCTTCAGTGTCATCGGTCACGCCATCCCCTTTCGCGCCAAAGTGCAGAATGTTCACTTCGGCGGGATCGTTGATGGTGCGCTTCCAGTAGAAACCGTTACCCACCGCCACCGTACCGCCATCATCTTTCAGCGGAGTGGTGCTGAGAAAACCGACAAAGTCTGCGCCGCCACGGAAGCTGGAGTCCTTATCGTAATAGCGTTTAAGGCTCGCGACTTCACCTGATTTTGGTGGAACAGTGGTACGCAGTTCAGCAAAAGAGTTAACTTCGATCATAGAATCCTCCTCAGGATCATAGAGATATCGCGCTGAAATCAGCGCACTACTTAGCCGCAGCCGGATGGCCGCAAAGGGAGTCCCACATGTCGTTGTGGGTGTTGATGGCGCGCACCGTACGAACGTCCATTTTTTGCGCGTCATCGCCGTAGGTATAAAGAGGGGAAAAAAGTACGCAGGCAGAGTCGGTGATCGCCACCGGCTCAGGGTTTGTGGTATTTCGACTGCTGCAGCTTGTCGCGAGCAGCAGCGTCATCAAGGCTATGGTTGTCAGTCGCCACACGGTTAGCCTCCTCGCGGTTATGTTGTTGCTGTTGCGCTACCGCGGTGACGCGGGACGCCTCCTGTTGCGCGTTATCGACGTCAGAACGCGCTTTTTGCTGCACTTTGCCGATTTTCTTGCCGCCGAAATAACTGGCGCCCAGCGCCGCGATGACCGCAGCCAGCGCGGCGATCCAGTGCCAGCTGCCGCCCAGTAAGGTGGTAATCAGAGTCATGGCTTCGCTCCTTCAGACTGCTCCTTCGCATTGAGCAGGTTTTTCTGACGAACAAATTGTGCAATCACCCCCATCGCCACCATGAAGGCGCCCACCAGCCCGAGGTAGTTGTGCGGCAGAATCGCTTTAACGTCTTCGGGCAGTGCACTCCAGGCATCAACGGCGGCCGAAGGAAACGACTGCGCCCAGGCGCTGAGCATGGAACCTAGCGACGCAAGCCAGACAGACCAGGTTTTGAAAAGCAGACGGGCATGAGAGACAAACTGGAGGGTGGTAAAGCGCTGCAGCAGCAGCAGAATGATGATTGCCGTCAGCACGGCGGTGAGAAACATGAGCCATCTCATAGCAACCCCCTGTAAACCGCATAGGTTCCGCTGCGCATCATCTCCGCGTGACGTCTGGCGCGGCCCGGCGTCTGACGGGCCCAGAGGCTGTTCATCATCGCGTCAGCCGCATCATTAAACTGTTCAGCCACGATCGCGCTGAGCATGTTTTTGAACTGCAGGACGCCCTCGACGCCCAGCTGATAAGCCATGCTCAGCAGCACGTCGGTGCGGGCGTCGTTGCACTTCGCCAGCGCATTACGCAGCAGCTCCCTGCCCTGCATCTCCTGAATTTTGTTTTCAAGAATGCACTGCTTCCAGACATCACCGACGCGCCGTGGCACGCGGAAAGCGTAATTACTCAGAGACGCCCCCTTGGGTCCAATGCGAATGCCGCCGGCCACCGTGGGAAAGCCCAGCGTGTCGAGATAGGGCGTGTCGACATACCCCTCTTCAAAATTCAGTACTGCGATTATCTGGCTCATAACGACTCCTCAATGACGGGTTAAAGCAACTCAGCCTTGTGAAAAGAAATACATAACGCTCGCTGATCATTACTCAGCACGGCGCAGCAGAAGGCCTTACTGACCCTGCAGCAAAACTGAACAGTAATTCAGCAAATTGCGCCCAGTGAGAACTGGAGAAAGCGAAGAGTTAGCCGGAACGGAAAAATGCGTTTTCTGCGCGTTTCAGCTCACGGCGTAGAGATGAACGTGCGGAAGACAGCAATTGTCGAAACTGGGTGTTTCCTGACTGGTGACGCGGGGTGCAGTAATTGCGCGGTCAACGCGCGGGGCGACCTGACGCTGGCAGATTTGCTCTGCACGTCTCAGGGGGGGTGTTTCAGTTGGGAAGTTCAGGGCCTCGTCGATGCTCTGTGTCAGGCTGCTGAGAGGTTGGCGCCGCCGGTGGCGACGAGTACGTGCGTTGCCTATAAAAACGCTTTTGCCATAGTGAATTATCGCCATAACTCCTCCTGTGAATGAGTCTTTGGCGATGGGGTGGCAGGCGCGAGCTTTCGGCGAACCGAACGGGCCCGAATGTCGCGTATCACGGTCGCACGCTTACCGCCCGGCTGCATCAGCAGTCAGGTGGAAAGTAAGCGAGGGGAAATAAACGGCATCTGACGACGCTGCATTTTGCGCATCCACCCCATCCCAAAGTTCACTAACTTTGTGGTGGTATGATTCGCGCTTGTGCAGCGCCTCAATTGTTTAAGAGCGGCTCGTCCCTGAAAGAACTGCTTCGTTCATCCATATCCAAATTATTAACAGGTTCTTATGCTTTATCAAACACTGTTGGTTAATTTTTTATTTACCGCTGGTTAAATTTATGAATTTATGCCGATTATTTTTTTTTCAGCCTTCCTGAAAAAACCGGCAGAAGTGGCCTTAACCGAGGATTTGATAATGTCGCGCCTGGCTCATGATCACTTTGGCCAGTACCTTCAGGCTGGTGACGTCATCATGATTGAGATACCAGGTTTCATAGCGCTTATTGTCTGATATCACAGCGATTTTCTTATGCTGCAGCTGCAGGCGCTTGAGATAGAGCTGCTCATCGAGGGTGAAAATATAGATGCCGTCGCCGTCGAACATCCGCACGCTGATATCCACAAACAGCTGATCGCGCGGCGCAAAGGTGTCAGCCATGGAGTCACTGTTGATAGCGATTAACCGGATGTTTTCCGCCGGGCGCCCGTTGAACAGCACCCGCGCCTCATCCAGACCATATTCGATCGCCTGAATAGTCTCGACAAACTCATCACGCGCGGGCAGGCCTGCAGCACTTCGCTGACCAATGTCGAGGCTATCAATCCGAAACACATTCTTCTGACCGGTGAGCGCACTTAGCGTCACCGGTTCAGCAGGTTGTTCCATACCGTATTGCAGCCACTCAACCCTGACGCCCAGCAGCTGACTGAGAGCCAGTAAATTGCCGCCATCCGGCACTGACTGCGCGTTAAACCACTTCCACACTCCCGGCGTTGAAATCTTACAGCCTTGCTGCTGCAGAGCCCTGGCAACCTGTTTGTTTCGTCCATGTCCGGCAATGCCGGCACTCTCACAGGCCGCTATCAGCCTGGCGGTGAAAGCTTGTCTTGTACTTTCTTTTTTAACCATTAGTTAATAATCAGCCATAGAAGAGATACTGGATGTTATTTTCATTATTGCTACCAGTTCATTTTATATTACCGCTCGTTTACTACCTAACCGCTTTATCAAGCATTCCTGATAATCATTATCCGCTTCAGCCCGCGGCTGGACAAAAAATATTGCCTCAGGCCGCGTACAGCCCCGGCTTTCAGGAATGTTCCGTAAAAAATTGCGTGAATATCAGCCAGAATAATGGCCAGTAGTGACGAGACCGGAACGGAAATTAAGCTGATGCGCAGAAAACTCTATCTTTCACTGGACCGGAAAATGGAGCTAAAAAAAACGGGAGTCTCTGAAAGACTCCCGTTTTGTTAAAAATTATGGCAGTTATGGCCGGAGCGTATCGTCGCCCCATGCTATCCATTTATAGGTCGTCAGCGCCTCTAATCCCATCGGGCCACGAGCATGCAGTTTCTGTGTACTGACCGCCACTTCGGCACCCAGGCCAAACTGTCCGCCATCGGTGAAGCGGGTGCTTGCGTTGACATAGACCGCTGAGGAGTCGACCTGACGGACAAAACGCGCGGCGTTGCGGGTATTACGGGTCAGGATGGCATCCGAGTGCTGCGTGCCGTGCGTACGGATGTGATCGATCGCCTCATCCATATCCGCCACTAATTTGACGTTAAGATCCAGCGACAGCCACTCATCATTGTACTGCTGCGGATTCACCTGCGTGACCAATGCCGGGCCTTGCTGCAGCTGCGCCAGCACGTTGCTGTCAGCATGCAACGCGATCGCTTCCTGTGCCATACGCGCGCTGAAGGCGGGCAGGAAACGATCGGCAATCGCCTGATCCACCAGCAGCGTCTCCAGTGAGTTACAGGCGCTGGGACGCTGTTTCTTGGCGTTGACGATCAGATCAAGTGCAGGTTCGATCTCCATCGTCTCATCAATATAGATATGACAAACGCCGATGCCGCCGGTGATCACCGGAATAGTGGAGTTTTCCCGGCACAGCTTATGCAGCCCGGCTCCGCCACGCGGGATCAGCATATCGACGTAGCGATCCAGCTTCAGTAGCTGATTCACCAGCTCGCGATCCGGATTTTCGATCGCCTGAACGATCGCCACAGGCAGACCGTGCTGTTTCAGCGCGTTCTGGATCACCCGGACGGTGGCCGCATTGGTGCGCCAGGTCTCTTTACCGCCGCGCAGAATGGCGGCGTTGCCGGTTTTCAGGCACAGAGTGGCGACGTCCACCGTGACATTGGGACGCGCCTCGTAGATTACGGCCACCACGCCCAGCGGCACGCGACGACGCTCAATGCGCAGCCCGCTGTCGAGCTGACCGCCGTCAATTAGCTGTCCAACCGGATCGGCCAACTGGCAGACCTGGCGCACATCGCTGGCGATGCTGCCGAGGCGTTGCGGATTGAGTGTCAGCCGGTCCAACAGCGCGGCGCTCATACCGTTCTGACGCGCATCGGCTAAATCCAGCTCATTGGCCGCCAGAATGTCTGCGCTTTCCGCCTCCAGACGGTCGGCAATAGTCATCAGAACCTGATTTTTCTCTGCAGTCGACAGATCGGCCACGGTGTAAGCTGCGGCGCGCGCCGCTTTTCCCATCTCTTCTAGCATTGTCCGCTCCTTAACTGACGATCATGTCGTCGCGGTGAACCGCCACCGGGCCATATTCATAGCCCAGGATTTCGCTGATCTGCTGGCTGTGATGACCGGCAATCATCCGCATCGCGTCGCTGTTGTAGCGTGAAACACCATGCGCGATATCCCTGCCCTGCAAACTGCGGATACGGATCACTTCCCCACGCGAGAAATTCCCCTGGATAGCACGGATCCCTTTCGGCAGCAGCGAACTGCCGCGTTCAATAATTGCTGCCAGCGCACCATCATCGACGGTGAGTTCACCTGCCGGAGGCGCACCGAAAATCCAGCGTTTACGATTTTCCAGCGGCGATTGCTGCGCATGAAAGCGCGTACCGACCGGCTTGCCGTCAATAACATCGCTGATCACGCCGCTGCGGCTGCCTGAGGCGATGATCACATCGATACCGGCGCGGCAGGCGACATCCGCCGCCTGAAGCTTGGTCGACATGCCACCGGTGCCGAGACCCGATACGCTGTCGCCCGCCAGGGCACGCAACGCATCATCAATCACATGGACATCACTGATCAGCTCAGCCTCAGGATTGTTACGCGGATCGGCGGTGAACAGTCCCTGCTGGTCGGTCAGCAGCAGCAGCTTGTCGGCACCGCCGAGCATCGCCGCCAGTGCCGAGAGATTGTCGTTGTCACCCACTTTGATTTCAGCGGTGGCGACGGCATCGTTCTCATTGATCACCGGCACAATGTGGTTATCCAGCAGTGCGCGCAGCGTGTCGCGGGCATTCAGGAAGCGCTCGCGATCTTCCATGTCGGCACGGGTCAGCAACATCTGACCAATATGGATACCATAGATTGAGAACAGCTGTTCCCACAGCTGAATCAGACGGCTCTGCCCCACCGCAGCCAGCAGCTGCTTTGAGGCGATGGTGGGTGGCAGTTCGGGGTAACCCAGATGTTCGCGTCCGGCGGCCATCGCGCCAGAGGTCACAATCACAATGCGGTGGCCCGCCGCGTGCTGCTGCGCACACTGACGAACCAGTTCCACCATGTGCGCCCGATTCAGCCGGCGGGAGCCGCCGGTGAGAACGCTGGTACCCAACTTGACCACTAAGGTCTGACTGCCACTCATATTTCCTGCCGTAGTGAAAAATTTTTACGAAAGGACGTTTTAACAGGAGTCGATAAGGAAGCCAACAGCCAGCGGGGGAAAAGCACGAATTTAGGCGGACAAGGACGTAGACCAAAAGTTCAGGGTTAACAAGAAATCATGAAAAGTGTCATAAAAAGTTCATCGCCGACGGGTAAAAAGTCCGTGCTTTACAAAAACTTTCATTTTTTTACGGCGTTCACATTGGGATTGATAGCAAATGAAGAAAAGCACACTGGCCATGATCCTCTCCACGCTGACGCTGGCATCCGCCGCGCAAGCTGCCGAAATCTATAACAAAGATGGCAACAAACTGGACTTATACGGCAAAGTTAAAGCTGAGCACTACATCAGCGATAATGCCAGCCAGGATGGAGACAAGTCCTATACCCGTATCGGCTTTAAGGGCCAGACACAGATTAACGACCTGATGACCGGTTATGGTCAGTGGGAATATCAGTACAACGTCAATAACTCCGAAGGCAGCGACGCCAACAATGGCAACAAAACCCGCCTTGGGTTTGCTGGTCTGAAATTCTCGCAGTATGGTTCGGTCGATTACGGTCGTAACTACGGTGTGCTGTATGACGTTGAGGCCTGGACCGACGTGTTCCCGGAATTCGGCGGTGACGGTACAGCCCGTTCCGATAACTTTATGACTCAGCGTGCAACCGGTGTGGCGACTTACCGTAACAACAACTTCTTTGGTCTGGTCGATGGGCTGAAGTTTGCGTTGCAGTATCAGGGTAAAAACGACGCCACCAGCGCCAACACCCGCACCGACATCAACCGTCAGAATGGCGACGGCTACGGTGCCTCACTGGGCTATGCGCTGGGTGATTCCGGTGTGAGCCTGATGAGTGCCATCACCTCTTCTGACCGTACCAACCAGCAGCAGGCACGTGCCTATGGCGGCGGTGACCGTGCGGATTCCTGGGGCGCAGGCGTGAAGTATGATGCCAACAGCGTCTACCTGGCGGCGATCTATACCGATACCCGCAACATGACACCAATCAGCGGCACCAACCGTAACACCGGTGCTACCGTCGCGGGCGCAGCCAACAAAGCGCAGAACATCGAACTGGTGGCGCAGTATCAGTTTGATTTCGGCCTGCGTCCTTCTATTGGCTATGTACAGACCAAGGGCAAAGATATCGAAAACGGTATCGGCGATGCGGATCTGGTGAAATATATCGACGTGGGCGCGACCTACTACTTCAACAAAAATATGTCCGCCTTCGTTGATTACAAAATCAACCAGCTGGATGATGACAACGCGCTGTCGATTAACAACGATGACGTGGTCGCGATGGGTGTGACTTACCAGTTCTGATTTCAGGCTAATGCCGCACAGCATAAGCTACAGAATGTGTGAGCATGAAAAAGGGCACGTTTTTCAACGCGCCCTTTGCTTGTTAACAGCATCTGGCCCGCTCTGCTATGAGATCGAGCTGGCGCAGGGAACACGGTCAGATCGGAAAGACGCAAAAGACGTCATCCTTGACAGGCTCGGCCCGCGCGATTACGCACCTCATCCCTGAGGTGCGCCCGTTGCCGGGCCAACGCTTTGCGTTGTTCAAAAACGCTCCCGGCGTTTTTGTCCCTGGCGCGGGACGCTTTCCTCTTCTGCCCGTGTTCCCTGCGTGTTGAGCTTATTCGTTGCTGCCAGATTCACCCTACTTGAGATTTGTCAGCAGTTTGTGGGCAAACGTTTTAACTCACCCTTTAATCTCTAAACACCCAATCAGGCGCTCAGCTTCACCGGTTTCTCATCGAAATCGCTGGCCGGAATCAGATCCAGCTCGAACTCTTTCAGCATCGCTTTCAGACGGGTATGGAAATTCCGTAAGGTCTCTTCCACGCGCGCCGTATTCTCTTTGCCTTTGATGGTTGCCACCGACCAGTCACCCTCTTTATCGAACAGACCGATATGGTAGACATAGGTAAAGTGGTCAGCCTGCGCTTCCAGCTCCATCCACCAGCCCCAGAACTCACGCAGTTCCGGTGCCGGTTTCACATTAACGCAGGCAGCCAGGCAGTCGAAAAAGAACCGGGTTTCGCCACATTTCCCATCGCGAATATAAGGCCCAAGCTCCGTAAAGCGCTTAAGCAGGCGACTGCGGGGATGACCACTTGGTAACGTCATGCTGAATCTCCATAGATTTTGACCGCTATACAGCCTTGATTTTCCGGACGGCCAGGGGATGTCATGTTTCGCTTAACGGCAGCCCGGAAGAATTCCGCTACTAGTTGTAGCAAATACTGTAAATTTTGCCAGTTACCTTTTTAAACGCTTCTCCAGCCAGTCGCAAATTTCATTCAGCGCCTTGTCGAAACTGGCCATCATCGGCTTCACCGGAATCAGCAACGCTTTGCCATCTGACGAAGAGTTAGCGATCAGCTTGCTCTCCTCTTCCGGGCTGAAAAGATCGTTTTGCCAGTAGCCCGACAGCATGGGTGTCGGCGTCCGGCGGCCCAGCAATCCCTGAGTTTTCAGCGAATATCGATTGAGTTCGGTACGCAGCGCACTGTCAGAGGCAGTTGCCATGCCCAGCCGGCTCGCCAGCATATCCATATACATATCCGGGATCTCATCCTGCAACGCTGTCTGCGTCAGCAGCGCATGCACAATCGGGCCAAGACAGGCGACCCCACGCAGCCGCTGCGATTCCAGATAGGCCAGTCGTACGGCCACGTTAGCGCCAAAGCGATAACCAAACGCCGCCACGCGGGTATGGTCGATCCAGGGCACGTTTTTCAGATCGCGCAGCACCTGCTGATGCAGAAAGCTGGTGTCCTGACTCAGCGTCCATTTCACCGAGTTGCCTACCGACGGCACATCAATGGTCAGCATGGCGATGCCGCGCGGTGCAAGGTAATCATGGAACAGGCGATAGTGATCGCTCTGTAATGAGTCGAGCGCGCCACAGAACAGCACGGTGGGATAAGGCGCTTCAACGTCAGGCGGCATGTGCAGAAAGCCGTTAACCGGGCTGCCACCCTGAATGGCGAACGTCAGCGGTTTCAGCTCGCCCGGCAGGCGTTGAGTCGCCTCTTCATAGGCGCGGTTCGCCAGCGTCTGCGCCTGGTCGGCCAGCTCATCCCCTTTTATATAGGGATAGGCCGCAACGCTGTAGAGATGCGCCGCGTGCAGCCAGTAGTCGCCCGCCTCGCTGTCGTCGGTGGCCTCCAGCGCTTTCTGCTGCCAGATGCCCGCCTGTTTACACCATTCGAAATGCCAGTTGCCGCCGCGAAAACCGATTACAGTGTCGAGCAGCGTCTCATCCGTATGTTCAACATTGCTGATGGCAATCCGAGCCAGCACTTCGCTGATCTCCTGCGGCGTCAGGCCACGCCATGTCCACATCAGCTTATTCAGCATACGATACCAGCCACGCTGGCTGTCACCATCCAGGGCTGAGTGGACATCCGAAGTAGCATGATGGTGGCGGCGAACCAGGGTTGAGGTTTCAGGATGTTTAAAGCGCGGTTTGAACAACTCCTCGCTGAGATTTTTGCTCGACATACTCACTTCTCCTGCAACAGAAACGGCGATGGCTAAGTGTACTGTACGGCAATTCGGGGTGCGAGGCACAGAAAGCACAACGCCCGGAAAACCGGGCGTTGTCTGATGCATATCAATCAGCTTTTAACAATCGGCGGGATGTAGACCACGCCCATATCCCACGGCTGCTCGATCCAGGTATCCTGCGGAATATCGACAATATAATCATCAACCAGTGAGCGACCGGCCGGTTTAGCGAAAATGGTGCAGAAACGCGCTTTCGGGTACATCTCGCGAATCGCCTGGGCGGTGCCGCCGGTATCCACCAGGTCATCGATCACGATAAATCCTTCACCGTCGCCTTCTGCGCGCTTCAGAACTTTCATTTCGCGCTGATGATCGTGGTCATAGCTGGAGATGCAGACGGTATCGACGTAGCGGATACCCAGTTCACGTGCCAGCAGCGAAGCCGGTACCAGACCGCCGCGGCTCACCGCGATAATGCCTTTCCACTGTTCAACAGGAAGCAGGCGCTGGGCCAGTTTACGGGCATGAATCTGAAGCATGTCCCAGGTAACGACGTATTTTTCGCTCATAGAATAGAAATCCCAGCCAACCGAGGTGGCGTAAAAATGTGCAACGGGGAAAAGGTTGCGCGAGATTATAAGGAGTTGACGCACTAAAAACCAGCACCCGCGCACTGGTTGCGGCTTTTTAGCGCGTCTGAGAGCGCACCCGGTAGAAAACAGTGATATTCTCGGGCCTGGCTCGTCAGATTCTCTGACGGCGATTTTTCACTGGAAACTCGCGATGTCCGGCCTCGCCGGTACACTGACACAGGAGACCTGTCGTGTCTGAATTGTCTCAACTCTCTCCACAGCCGCTGTGGGATATTTTCGCTAAGATCTGCTCTATTCCCCATCCCTCTTTTCACGAAGAAGCGCTGGCGAGTTACATCGTCGGCTGGGCCAAAGAGCAAGGCTTCTGGTGTGAGCGCGATCAGGTCGGCAACATCCTGATTCGTAAGCCCGCCACCGCAGGCATGGAAAACCGTACCCCGGTTGCGCTGCAGGCGCATCTGGATATGGTGCCGCAGAAAAATAACGACACCGTTCATGACTTCACCAAAGATCCGATTCAGCCCTGGGTTGACGGCGAGTGGGTGAAAGCGCGCGGCACCACGCTGGGCGCGGACAACGGCATCGGTATGGCTTCTGCGCTGGCAGTACTGGCTGACAACAGCCTGACGCATGGCCCGCTGGAAGTGCTGCTGACCATGACTGAAGAGACCGGTATGGATGGCGCATTCGGTCTGCAACCCAACTGGCTGCAGGCAGAAATCCTGATCAACACCGACTCCGAAGAAGAAGGTGAGATCTACATGGGCTGCGCGGGCGGTATCGACTTCGTCACCACCCTGCCACTGACCCGTGAAGCGGTGCCTGCTGAATTCCAGACCCTGAAGCTGACGCTGAAAGGATTGCGTGGCGGTCACTCCGGTGCCGATATTCATATGGGCCTCGGCAACGCCAACAAACTGCTGGCGCGCTTCCTGGCGGCACACGTTGCTGAACTGGATCTGCGTCTGCTGGCCTTCAGCGGCGGTACGCTGCGCAACGCGATCCCGCGTGAAGCCTTCGCTACCGTGGCGGTCGAGAGCCACAAAGCGGATGCGCTGAAATCAGCGGCGGCGCACTTCCTGAGCGCCATCAAAAATGAGCACGGCATCAAAGAGCCGAACATCGCACTGGTCACAGAGCCGCTGGCGCATCAGGGTGATGCTCTGAACGCTGACAGCCGCGATCGCTTCCTGAACCTGCTCAACAGCATGCCAAACGGCGTGATCCGCAACTCCGACGTGGCGAAAGGCGTAGTAGAAACCTCACTGAATATCGGTGTGGTGACCATGGAAGCCGATCATGCAGAGATCAACTGCCTGATCCGTTCGCTGATCGACACCGGCCGCGATTATGTGGTGCAGATGCTGACCTCACTGGGCCAGCTGGCCGGTGCACAGACCAAAGCGAAAGGCGGCTACCCAGGCTGGCAGCCTGATGCGGACTCCGCCATTATGGCGCTGACCCGTCAGACCTATATCGCGCTGTTTGATAAGACCCCGAACATTCAGGTGATCCACGCCGGTCTGGAGTGTGGTCTGTTCAAAAAACCGTATCCGGAGATGGATATGGTATCGATTGGGCCGACCATCACCGGGCCGCACTCGCCGGATGAGCAGGTTCACATCGAAAGCGTTGGCCTTTACTGGAAACTGCTGACCACCCTGCTGAATGTGGTGCCAGAAAAGTAATTCTGTCACAAAAAAAGTAAACCAGGCTCCGGCCTGGTTTTTTTATGCCTGTGACTTTCTCCCAGCATAATTCGCTGCCTTTTCCGCCCTTTACCCCGCTATTCCGCCGCTTTCCCGCGCTTCGCTGGTTGTAGCCGCCATTATGTCCAGATGTCTGGATGGCTAATAAGATTTCGTGCTAGCTTATGCGCTTTCGGCTGTTGCCGCGCCTGAAGGTTCAGGAAAAAATGCGGCCAGTGATTCTTCAGGAGAGTAATGACATGCCAGGGTTAAACTGCCTTGAGATGCGTAACATCTCCATCGCTTTTGGCGGGTTTGCCGCGCTATCGTCGGTGGATTTCCGCAGTGACGGCCATTCAGTACATGCTCTGACCGGCGCTAACGGCGCGGGCAAGTCAACGCTGATGGCGATCCTTTCCGGTGCGCACAGCCACTACAGCGGCGAGATCCTGCTGGATGGTGAGCCGGTCTCCATCCGTACGCCGCGTGATGCGAAACGGCTGGGTATCCATCTGGTTCAGCAGGAAGTGGACGTGGCGCTGGTGCCGCAGCTCAGCGTCGCGGAAAACATTCTGCTGGATCGGCTGGCAGAGCCTGGCCACCGCTATCGCTGGGGCGAGGTTCGGCGTCAGGCGCGGGCGCTGCTGGCTCAGCTCGACGTGGCGCTGGACGTTAACCGGCTGGTGGAGCGCTGTACCCTGGCTGAAAAGCAGCAAATTCTGCTGGCGCGCGCGCTGTCACACCACTGCCGCTTTCTGATTCTGGATGAACCCACCGCCCCGCTGGATCAGCATGAAAGTGAGCGGCTGTTTGCTGTGGTGCGTCGCCTGCAGGCCAGCGGCATCGGCGTGGTGTTTATCTCTCACCGCATCCATGAACTGAAAGCAATCTGTGACCAGCTGACGGTGCTGCGTGATGGCCGGTTGATCGAAACCGGCCCGATGGCGGCACTGAGCGGTGAGCAGATCGTGGAGAAGATGCTGGGGCATCAGCTCACCGATATCTTCCCGGCCCGTCGTGCGCAGCAGACTCAGCCGCTGCTGCTGGCGATTGACGGTCTTCATGATGAGCAACTGCTGCAGGATATCTCGCTACGATTGCACAAAGGGGAAATTCTGGGCATTGCAGGCCTGGCCGGTGCCGGTAAAACCGAACTCTGTAAGGCGCTGTTTGGTGCCAGCAAAAGCCGCGTCAGTCGCGGTGAACTGCATGGCCAGCCGTGGCAGCCCCGTTCGCCGCATGACTCCGTCAGTCGCCGCATGGCGCTGGTGCCGGAGGAGCGGCGCAAAGAGGGGATCTTTATTGATGAGTCGGTGGCAATGAACCTCAGCGTCAGCGCAGACGACAGCTTTTCGCGCTGGAGCCTGTTTGGTCATCGCCAGGCGTGGCGCTGGGCGGAGCAGGTTATCCAGCAATTGCAGGTGCGCACCACCGGTCCGGCACAGACGCTGCGCCGTCTCTCCGGCGGCAATCAGCAGAAAGTGGCGATAGGCAAATGGCTGCGCAACAACGCCGACGTGCTGATTTTCGATGAGCCGACGAAAGGCGTCGATATCAAAGCCAAAACCGAACTCTTCACCCTGATCGATAACCTGGCGCGCGAGGGGAAAGGCATCATTTACGCGTCGGGAGAGTTTTCTGAACTGGTCGGTTTATGCGACCGGATTTGCGTGCTCTGGGATGGACGCATTGTGGCCGAGCTGGCTGCACGCGACGTCACCGAAGAGACGCTTTTGCTCTATTCCACCGGAGGAACCCCTGCGTGAGCAGCAAAGAAACCAGCCTGAATCTGACAGCCTCGCCGTGGCGTCACCAGTTGTTCGACTTTCTCTATAAATGGGGCATGTTGCTCACGGTGGTGATCCTGATCGCCGCTTTTGGTCTCGCCTCCGACAGCTTCCTTGAACCCAACAACATCATCAATATTCTGCGCTCAATTGCCATTGTCACGGTGATTGCGATCGGCGTCTCGATCTCGCTGACCGTTGGCGGCTTTGATCTGTCGGTCGGATCGACCGCCTCGCTGGCCAATGCGTTAGTGATTTCACTGTTTGTCTGGTACGGCTTCGGCACTACCACCGCCATCCTGCTCACCCTGGCGCTCTGCACTCTGGTCGGGCTGTTTAACGCCTTTCTGATTGTGATCCTGCGCATTCCCGACATGCTGGCAACGCTGGCGACACTGTTCGTGATTCAGGGTGTGGCGATGACCTACAGCTTTGGCGGATCGATCACCGAGAACATGGTGCTGCCGAGCGGTGATATGGCGGAAGGCACCATTCCGGCGGCGTTTGGCCTGCTCGGCCAGGTGCCCACCATCGTCATCATTATGCTGGTCGTCACCGTCGCCGCGCAGCTGGCGCTCTCCCTGACTAAACATGGTCGCCGGATGTATGCGCTGGGCGGCAATCCGGAAGCGGCGCGCCTCTCCGGCATCCGCACCACCCGCTATCGGGTGCTGGCTTATGTGATCGCCTCACTGCTGGCCGGTCTGGGCGGCATTCTGCTCGCCTCGCGTATCGGCTCCTCGCAGGTGAATGCCGGTAGCGGCTACCTGATGGACGCCGTCGCTGCGGCGTGGATCGGCTTCTCACTGGCGGGTTCCGGCAAGCCGAATGCACTGGGCACGCTGGTCGGTGCGGTGATCCTCGGCGTGCTGCAGAACGGTCTGGTGATGCTCTCTGTTCCCTACTACGCCATGGACATTATTAAAGGGCTGGTGCTGGCTTTAGCACTGGCGATCACCTATATCCAGCGCCGCTGAGGCGCGTTTACCGGAGTTGATAACAATGCAAAAAATAACACTCTCGCTGCTGGCCCTGAGCCTGCTGAACGCCAGCGCCGCCTTCGCGGATACCGTCACGCCGGTGCCTGCGGCTATCGCCAGTCATGATGGCCCGATCCGTATTGCGGTGATCCGCAATCTCGGCTCCGATGACAACACCACCCAGTTTGTTGCCGGTGCCATTCAGCAGGGTCGCCAGCTTGGCTTCAAGGTCAGCACCTTCCTCAGCAATGGCGACGATGCGCGCTTCCAGGATTTCGTGAATCAGGCGATCAGCCAGAAATATGACGGCATCGTGCTGTCGCACGGTAAAGCGCCCTACGCCAGCGGACTGGTGAAGCGCATTGCCGATGCAGGCATTAAGCTGTCGGTGTTTGATACGCCGGTGGATAGCCCGATCCCGGGCGTCACCGTCACCGCGCAGGATGACGCTTCACTGGCGCAGTTGTCGCTGGGCCAGCTCATCCATGATTTCAACGGCAAGGCGAACATCGTCAAGCTATGGGTTGCCGGTTTCCCGCCGATGGAACGCCGTCAGGTGGTGTATGAAAAACTGCTGAAAGAGAATCCGGGCATTCATCAGCTTGAGTCGATTGGTGCGGTTTCAACTGACGTTCAGGGCGACACCGCCAATAAAATTGGCGCGATTCTGGCGAAATACCCGAAAGGCAAAATCGACGCCATCTGGGGTGCCTGGGACGCCTTCAGCCAGGGCGCTTACAAAGCGCTGCAGGAGAATGGCCGTACCGAGATCAAACTCTACAGCATTGATGTTTCGAACCAGGATTTGCAGCTGATGCGCGAGAAAAACAGCCCGTGGGTGCAGACGGTAGCGGTGGATCCTAAAACTATTGGCGCGGTGAATATGCGTCTGGTGGCGAAGAAAATTGCCGGTGAAGAGACGCCAGCGACTTATCAGTTTAAAGCGGCATCGATCTCTCAGCAGCAGCTTAACAGCCAGCCTGGCGCGGTGAACGTCGCGTCACTGAACAAGATCATTCCGGGCTGGGGCAGCAATGAGGATTTCGTTGCCCCGTGGTTTGCGACCCTGGCGGCGAAATATAAGAAGTAATCGGATGTCAGCCTTGCCGGTCGGTGAGGCTGACGGTTACAGACCCAGCAGCAGCTGACGCTCCAGCTGGGGATCCACCATCGTCACATGTAATCCCACCAGCCGCACGCCGCGCCCGGCACGACGCTCATCCCAGGTTTTACGGGCGATGGCAATCATGTCCTCTTTATTCAGCACCGGCCAGATATGCTCCTGGGTCGTCTGCTGAAAATCACTGAACTTCAGTTTGACGCCCTGTCGCGCCACCTGCTTGTCAGGTCGGATCTGCGTCAGCCGGCGTTCCAGTTCGGCGTAGAGAAAATCGATAATTTCCAGGCAGGCATCCCAGTCGCTGATATCTTCCGCCAGCGTCCGTTCAACCCCCAGCGATTTACGCTCGCGCTCAACGATCACGCTGCGGTCATCAATGCCATTGCTGCGCTCCCACAGCACCCGGCCAAACTTGCCAAAGCGCTTTAACAGCAGCGCTAAGTCTGCCTTTTGCACGTCGCCACAGGTTACCAGCCCCATCTCTTCCAGCTTTTTGGCCGAGACCTTGCCGACGCCAGGGATCTTCGCCAGCGGCAGGGTCAGCAGAAAACCGGACATCTCCGGCGGGGTAATCACGAACTGCCCGTCCGGCTTATTGAGGTCAGAGGCGATCTTCGCCAGAAATTTAATCGGGGCGATGCCCGCTGAGGCGGTAAGCCCGGTTTCACGGTAGATGGTGGCGCGGATCGCCTGCGCCATCAGCGTGGCAGAGCCGTGACAGTGGGGGCTGTCGGTGACATCCAGGTAAGCTTCATCAAGGGAGAGCGGTTCAATCAGCGGCGTATAACGGGTAAAGATGTCGCGGATCTGCGCGGAGGCTTCTTTATAGGCGTCAAAGCGTCCTGGCAGCAGACGCAGATGCGGGCATAACTTGAGGGCCATGCCGGTTGGCATCGCGCTGCGCACGCCAAATTTGCGCGCCGGATAGTTGGCGGTGCTGATCACGCCGCGACGTTCGCGGCTGCCACCAATGGCGATCGGGATGTCGCGCAGCTGGGGATTATCACGCATCTCCACCGCGGCATAGAAGCAGTCCATATCGACATGAATGATTTTACGCATACCCCCTCCGGCACTGGATAAGTATACAGTTGGCAGGGGTAACTGCAATATTTGTCGCGCTGACGATTAAAGTTTACAAATTTCTGGCCGAATATCCTTCAGTAAATCGCGAATTTGGCTGACGCCGTCTTGCTAAAAAAACAGACAATGTTTAATGTTGCGCTGCGGTAGCGGACAGTTCCGATAATGCAAACAGAGACGCACATTTTGCGTCATGTTCTCTTCACCTCAAGGTACACACAGCATGGGCAAAATCGCACTCCTGTTTGCGATGATTTTACTGCCAGCCCTCAGCATGGCAATGACACCCGAACCCGTCTCAACGGCACCGGTCAGCAAAGAATTAAAGAAGCAGTTACTCGGCACCCCGGTCTATATCCAGATCTTCAAGGAAGAACGCACGCTCGAACTCTACGGCAAAATCGGTAACGAATACCGCCTGCTGGACACCTACCGCATCTGTAACTTTTCTGGCGGCCTCGGCCCGAAACGTCGTGAAGGCGATTTCAAAAGCCCGGAAGGTTTTTACAACGTGAAGCTGAATCAGCTGAAGCCGGATAGCCGGTTTTATCGCGCGATCAACATCGGCTTTCCGAATCAGTACGATCGTAATCAGGGCTACAGCGGCAATTACCTGATGATTCATGGCGACTGTAAGTCGATTGGCTGCTATGCCATGACTAACGCCTATATGGATGAGATTTTTACCTATGTGAATGCCGCACTGCGTAACGGCCAGCAGGATATCAGCATCAGCATCTATCCATTCCGCATGACCGACAGCAATATGCAGCGTCACCGCTACTCCACCTATGCCAGTTTCTGGCAGCAGCTGCAGCCGGGATACGCTTACTTTGCTAAATATCATCAGCCGCCGATGGTTAATGTCGCCAGCGGTAAATATGTGATGAACAGCAGCCCGGCACCGGTTTTAGCCAGTCCCGAAGCCGCTTCACGTTCATTCCTGGCGCTCTCCAAGGCAGAATAACGCCCATTCACCTGGCACGATCCGCTGCCAGGTTTCATTGGCCGTCAGTGGCTGCGTAGCAATCACCGTCACCACGTCATGCGGCGTGGTGTGCTGCTGAAAATCGACCTCCACATCCTGATCCAGTAACTGCGCCCGGCCAAAGGGTGCGCGACGGGTGATCCAGTAAAGATTGGTGGAGCAAAAGGCCATCAGATAACGGCCGTCTGACAGCAGCATGTTAAACACGCCCTTCTGCCGCAACGTGCCGGCAAGCTCCCCGATAAAACGAAATACAGCAGGCCAGTTGCCTGGCGTACGTGGATAGCGCGTCGCCAGCTGATGCAGGATCCAGCAGAACGCCTTCTCGCTGTCCGTTTCGCCTACTGGCCGGAATGTGCCGGTCTCCAGCTGCCGATAGCCCCTGAGCTGCCCGTTGTGCGCATAGGTCCAGTTACGGCCCCACAACTCACGGGTAAACGGGTGGGTATTTTCCAGCGACACCTGCCCGCGATTCGCCTGGCGGATGTGCGCCACCACCGAATGCGATTTGATCGGATACTCCTGCACCAGACGCGCAATCGGCGAGTTAAAGCTCGGCAGCGGATCTTTAAACGTACGACAACCTTTATCTTCGTAGAAGGTAATGCCCCAGCCATCTTTGTGAGGCCCGGTTCCACCGCCACGCTGAACCAGACCGGTAAAGCTGAAACAGATATCCGTGGGAACATTGGCGCTCATCCCGAGCAATTCGCACATAGCCACCGCCTTAGAGTAAGCGGCCTCCCGTCAGGCGGGAGGCCAGCGCAGTTACTTCACCATCTCTTTTTCGATCAGCAGCATCAGGATGTGGATCACTTTAATGTGGATCTCCTGGATGCGATCGGCATAACCAAAGTGTGGCACCCGGATTTCAATGTCGGCACTGCCTGCCATCTTACCGCCATCTTTACCGGTCAGGGTGATCACTTTCATCCCCTGCGCACGGGCAGCTTCAATCGCTTTAATGATATTGGCAGAGTTACCGGAAGTTGAGAGGCCCAGCAGCACATCGCCCGGACGCCCTACCGCTTCCACATAGCGTGAAAAGACATAGTCATAACCAAAATCATTACTGACGCAGGAGAGATGGCTGACATCAGAGATGGCAATCGCCGGATAGCCAGGACGATTTTCGCGGTAGCGACCGGTCAGCTCTTCAGCGAAATGCATCGCATCGCAATGTGAACCGCCGTTACCGCAGGAAAGCACCTTGCCGCCCGCCTTAAAGCTGTCAGCCAGCAGCACCGCAGCACGCTGGATCGCATGGATATTGGCCTCGTCGCTGAGGAATTTATTCAGCGTATCAGCAGCTTCATTAAGCTCAGAGCGGATAATGTCCTGGTACATAGGGATGTCCTTTTTTAGGAGAGGTTAATCGCAGCAAGTTTAACGGAATGGCCGGTCAGCGCAAAGCGTCATGCCATGGCTGGCCAGGCAGTGGCGGCGATTATCACTGCAGCGGGTGATGCAAAAATGGACAGAAATCGGTTTTTGTGAGGCAGGTTGTAATTGCGATGTAAACAAATTGATAAATCAACCCAACTGATCTAAACCTCTCTACATAACAGGTCAGACCTCTTACTACTTGGAGCGGTTCATTATGATGGTTGTCTCGATACTTGCCACGGTGGCGCTGATTGGCGCCCTGTTCTATCACCGCCTGTCGTTGCGGCTCAGCAGCGCGATTCTGCTGCTGTGGACTGCTGCGATGGCTTTTGCTCACCTCTGGACGCCATGGTTACTGTTGCCGCTGGCGATCATCCTGCTGCCGTTCAACCTGCCGTCACTGCGCCGCAGCCTGTTTTCAAAGCCGATGTTTCAGCGCTTCCAGCAGGTGATGCCGCCGATGTCACGCACCGAAAAAGAAGCGATCGATGCGGGCACCACCTGGTGGGAAGGCGATCTGTTTCAGGGCAAACCAGACTGGCAGAAGCTGCACAACTATCCGCAGCCGCGCCTGACTGCCGACGAGCAGGCTTTTCTCAATGGTCCGGTTGAAGAAGCATGCCGCATGGCCAACGATTTCCAGATCACCCATGAGCTGGCCGATATGCCGCCGGAACTGTGGGCTTATCTGAAAGAGCATCGTTTCTTCGCGATGATTATCAAAAAAGAGTATGGCGGACTCGATTTCTCAGCCTATGCGCAGGCCTGCGTGCTGCAAAAACTGTCGGGCGTCTCAGGGATTCTGGCGATTACCGTGGGCGTGCCTAACTCGTTAGGTCCGGGCGAACTGCTGCAACACTACGGCACTGAAGAGCAGAAAAATCACTATTTACCCCGGCTGGCACGCGGCGATGAGATCCCCTGCTTTGCGCTGACCAGTCCGGAAGCGGGCTCAGATGCCGGAGCCATCCCCGATACCGGCGTGGTCTGCATGGGCGAGTGGCAGGGTCAGCAGGTGCTGGGCATGCGGCTGACCTGGAACAAGCGCTATATTACGCTGGCGCCGATCGCCACCGTGCTGGGGCTGGCATTTAAACTCTCCGACCCGGATCATCTGCTCAGCGATAACGAAAATCCTGGCATTACCTGTGCGCTGATCCCGACCAACACGCCCGGCGTGGAGATTGGCCATCGCCACTTCCCGCTTAACGTGCCGTTCCAGAACGGGCCGACACGCGGCAATAATATCTTTGTACCGATTGACTATATTATCGGCGGCCCACAAATGGCCGGTCAGGGCTGGCGGATGCTGGTGGAGTGTCTGTCTGTGGGTCGCGGCATTACGCTGCCATCGAACTCAACCGGCAGCCTGAAAAGTGTGGCGCTGGCGACAGGCGCCTATGCCCATATCCGTCGTCAGTTCCGCGTCTCAATCGGTAAGATGGAAGGGATTGAAGAGCCGCTGGCGCGCATTGCCGGTAACGCCTACGTGATGGATGCGGCGGCTACGCTGATTACCGCCGGTATTATGCAGGGTGAAAAACCGGCAGTGCTGTCAGCGATTGTGAAATATCACTGCACCCATCGCGGTCAGCGCGCCATTATCGACGCCATGGATATTGCCGGCGGTAAAGGCATTATGCTGGGTAACAGCAACTTCCTGGCCCGCGCCTATCAGGGTGCGCCTATCGCCATCACGGTGGAAGGGGCTAATATTCTGACCCGCAGCATGATTATCTTCGGACAGGGTGCGATTCGCTGCCATCCTTACGTACTGCAGGAGATGGCGGCAGCAGCCAGCAACGATGTTAACGCGTTTGATCAGGCGCTGTTCAGCCACATCGGTCATGTCGGCAGCAGCACCATGCGCAGCCTGTGGCTGGGCTTAACCGCCGGACGCACCAGCGCCACCCCGACCCGCGATGGCACCCGTCGTTACTATCAGCATCTGAACCGCATCAGTGCCAACCTGGCGTTGCTCTCTGATGTGTCGATGGCGGTGCTGGGCGGCAGCCTGAAACGTCGTGAGCGTATTTCGGCGCGTCTGGGCGATGTGCTGAGCCAGCTCTATCTCGCCTCGGCGACGCTGAAACGCTATGACGATGAAGGCCGCAACGAAGCCGATCTGCCGCTGGTGCACTGGGGCGTGCAGGATGCGTTACATCAGGCGGAAGTCGCGATGGACGATCTGCTGCGTAATTTCCCGAACCGTCTGGTCGCGGGCGCATTGCGGATGACTATTTTTGCAGGCGGTCATCACTGCCCTGCTCCGTCTGACCGTCTGGACCATCAGCTGGCAAAACTGCTGCAACAGCCGTCAGCTACCCGCAGCCGTCTGGGCCGTGGTATGTACCTGACGCCCAGCGAGCACAACCCTGCCGGTCAGCTGGAACAGGCATTGCAGGATGTGATGGCGGCAGAAGTGATCCATGACAGGCTGTGCAAACAGACGAAGCAGCACCTCTCCTTTACCCGGCTGGATGCGCTGGCGAAGCGCGCGCTGGAGCAGGGCTGGATTGATGCTAAAGAGGCTGAAGTGTTGCAGCGTGCTGAGGCCAGCCGCCTGCGTTCGATTAACGTCGATGAGTTTGAGGCGGATGCGCTGGCAGTGCCGGTGCCAGAGAAAGCCCCTCAGGCTGCGTCGCGGGCGAGTGAGGCAGCATAGGGTTAGCGTTGCTCTGCAGCACCGGCTCAGGGGAAATCTGACCGCAATAATTAAGCCCAAAGCGCAGGGAATAGGGTCAGAAGAGGAAAGCCGACATCACGTCGTAATGCTGAACAGTTAAGATTAGATTTGTAAAGGCTGTCACGGTCAAACGTGGCAGCTTTTTTTCCGGGCGAGCGAGCCGCAGTGCGGGCCTGAGCACCTCTGCTGCTGCCGGGCCGTCCTCGCGCCGCTCACGCGGTACCTTCGGC
>NZ_JBLWNV010000021.1:0-46454 GCF_048452805.1 Pantoea sp. K16
CAGCCCCTGCGCGGCACCAGACTGCGTTATCACCTGTCGCTTAACTGACTGGCATCAGAGCCGGGGCTCCGCTTTTTATCAGGCAGAATTAACGAGTCAGATCATCAAAGAATTTTTTCACGCCGTCGAAAAAACTCTTGGAGCGTGGGCTGTTATGCTCACCGCTCGGACCGCCAAAACTCTCTTCCAGTTCACGCAACAGCGCTTTCTGTTTCTCATTCAGGCTGACCGGTGTTTCCACCACGACACGACACAGCAGATCGCCGACCGCGCCGCCACGCACAGATTTCACACCACGTCCGCGCATGCGGAACAGCTTGCCGGTCTGAGTTTCTGACGGCACTTTCAGCTTCACGCGACCATCCAGGGTCGGTACTTCAATCTCACCGCCCAGCGCTGCCATCGCAAAGTTGATCGGCACTTCACAGTAAAGATTGTTCTCTTCACGCTCGAAGATCGGGTGTTTCTTCACCGAGACCTGAACGTAGAGATCGCCTGCTGGTGCGCCCTGCTCGCCCGCTTCGCCTTCGCCGCTCAGACGAATGCGATCGCCGGTGTCGACCCCTGCCGGGATTTTCACTGACAGCGTTTTCGACTTCTCAACGCGGCCATGACCATGACAGGCGTTGCACGGATCTTTAATCACCGAGCCGCGACCATGACAGGTCGGACAGGCCTGCTGAACGGTGAAGAAGCCCTGGCGCATCTGCACCTGGCCTGCACCGTGACAGGTTGAACAGGTTTGTGGCTGCGTTCCCGCTTTCGCGCCGCTGCCGTGGCAGACGTCACACTCTTCCAGCGTTGGAATGCGGATCTCTTTGGTCACGCCGCGTACCGCTTCTTCCAGCGACAGCTCCATGTTGTAGCGTAAATCGGCGCCACGGGATGCGCGCTGACGGCGTCCACCACCAAAGATGTCACCGAACACGTCGCCAAAGATATCGCTGAAGTCTGCGCCGCCGCCACCAAAGCCGCCGCCGCCGTATCCACCGCCACCCATACCGCCCTGTTCAAAGGCTGCATGACCATATTGATCGTAGGCCGCACGCTTCTGCGCATCGGTCAGGATTTCGTACGCTTCCTTGACCTCTTTGAATTTGGCTTCGGCTTCTTTGTCACCGGGATTACGGTCCGGGTGAAATTTCATTGCCAGGCGTTTGTAAGCCTTTTTGATTTCACGCTCGTCCGCGGATTTGGCGACGCCTAAAATCTCGTAGTAATCACTCTTCGCCATGTTTATTTAGCCCTTAACATGATCGCACGGGCGTGGAGAGATCTCCTACGCCCGTGCTGGTTTCAACGGCTGTCAGGCCAACCGTCGCGCCCGGTCAGGGGCAATTATTTCTTGTTGTCTTTCACTTCTTCGAATTCAGCATCGACAACGTCGTCATCTTTCTTCGCTGACGCGTCACCGGCATCCGCTGCACCCGCCTGAGACTGCTGTGCTGCTTCCATCAGTTTGCCGGACACTTCCATCAGCGCCTGCATTTTGGCGTCGATTTCCGCTTTGTCTTCGCCTCTCAGCGCAGTTTCCAGCGCGGCCAGAGCGGCTTCGATTGGCGCTTTGTCATCAGCTGACAGTTTTTCGCCCGCTTCTTCCAGCTGCTTACGCGTGCTGTGGGCAATCTGATCGCCCTGGTTACGCGTCTGTACCAGCTCTTCGAACTTGCGGTCAGATTCAGCGTTCGCTTCCGCATCACGCACCATTTTCTGGATCTCTTCATCGCTCAGACCTGAAGAGGCTTTGATGGTGATTTTCTGCTCTTTACCGCTGTTCTTATCTTTCGCCGACACGTGCAGGATACCATCCGCATCGATGTCGAAGGTCACTTCGATCTGCGGCAGACCGCGTGGCGCGTTCTGGATACCGTCGAGGTTGAACTGGCCCAGTGACTTGTTGTCATTGGCGCGCTTACGCTCACCCTGCAGCACGTGAATGGTCACGGCTGACTGGTTATCTTCAGCAGTCGAGAAGACCTGGCTGTGCTTGGTTGGGATGGTGGTGTTCTTGCTGATCAGCGAAGTCATCACGCCACCCATAGTTTCGATACCCAGTGACAGCGGGGTAACGTCCAGCAGCAGCACGTCTTTCACGTCGCCACCCAGTACACCACCCTGAACCGCAGCACCAACCGCGACCGCTTCGTCCGGGTTCACGTCTTTACGTGGCTCTTTACCGAAGAACTCAGTCACTTTGGCCTGAACCAGTGGCATACGAGTCTGACCACCCACCAGGATAACGTCGTTGATGTCTGAAACAGACAGTCCGGCATCCTGCAGCGCAACTTTCAGTGGCGCGATTGAGCGAGCAACCAGATCTTCAACCAGTGACTCCAGTTTAGAGCGGGTCACTTTGATGTTCAGGTGTTTAGGACCGGTCGCATCTGCCGTGATGTATGGCAGGTTAACGTCGGTCTGCTGTGCAGAAGAAAGTTCGATTTTCGCTTTCTCTGCCGCTTCTTTCAGACGCTGCATCGCCAGTGGATCGTTGTGCAGATCGATGCCCTGGTCTTTCTTGAATTCAGCAACCAGATAGTTAATCAGGCGGCTATCGAAGTCTTCACCACCCAGGTGGGTATCACCGTTGGTCGCCAGAACTTCAAAGGTTTTTTCGCCGTCAACTTCGTCAATCTCAATGATTGAGATATCGAAGGTACCGCCACCCAGGTCATAAACCGCGATGGTGCGGTTACCCTGGCCTTTATCCAGACCGTATGCCAGTGCAGCAGCAGTCGGTTCGTTAATGATACGTTTGACTTCCAGACCTGCGATACGGCCGGCGTCTTTGGTTGCCTGACGCTGCGCATCGTTGAAGTAAGCAGGTACGGTAATAACCGCTTCAGTCACTGGCTCACCGAGGTAATCTTCGGCGGTCTTTTTCATTTTCTTCAGCACTTCAGCAGAGATCTGCGGCGGTGCCATTCTCTGACCTTTCACTTCCAGCCATGCGTCGCCGTTGTCAGCGCCGGTGATTTTGTACGGCATGATTTTAATATCACGCTGTACTTCTTCGTCCTGGAAGCGACGACCGATCAGACGCTTAATTGCGAACAGGGTATTCTGCGGGTTGGTCACTGCCTGACGTTTAGCCGGTTGACCGACCAGAATTTCGCCATCCTGTGTATACGCAATAATTGAAGGCGTGGTGCGATCGCCCTCGGCATTTTCCAGCACGCGTGCTTTAGTGCCATCCATGATCGCAACACAAGAGTTGGTTGTACCCAGGTCAATACCAATAATCTTACCCATCTAAACATCTCCCACTTAAATTCGTTGCCAATTTGGGTTGTGAACCTTTTATGTGGGCGGGTTGTTTGCATTCAACTGCCAGCACATGCTTTTTTTCCAACGTTCACAACGCTCGATGACAAGTAAATGGGGCCGCTTCGATGCGCATCAAGGGCTAAACCAAAAAAAAATTTTTACCTTTGGCCCTGTCGGGATCAAAGAACGCTGCCACAACGCTGAATATGATGCGTCGCCTTGTTCCCCTCAGGGAGCAGGACGGAATCCGTTTATTACATCAACGATCATTTTACTGCCGAGGAACTATGGCAAATTCAACGCTGGCTAACCCTGCCCCGCTGGGATTAATGGGATTTGGCATGACGACCATTTTGCTGAACCTGCACAACACGGGCCTGTTTGCCATGGACGTGGCGATTTTAGCCATGGGCATTTTTTATGGGGGGATTGCGCAGGTGCTGGCCGGTCTGCTGGAGTTTAAAAAGAACAACACTTTCGGGCTGACCGCCTTTACCTCTTACGGCATGTTCTGGTTAAGCTTTGTGGCGATCCTGCTGTTACCTGAAATGGGACTGGCAAAAGTGCCAGACGAACGTTTCCTGGGGGCCTGGCTGACACTGTGGGGCATTTTCACGCTGTTTATGTTCGTCGGTACGCTGAAAGGTGCGCGGATGCTGCAGTTTGTTTTCGGCTCGCTCACGCTGCTGTTTCTGCTGCTGGCCGTGGCTCATCTTATGCACCTGTCGGCGCTGGTGGTCTCCGCGGGCTGGGTCGGGATACTCTGTGGTGCCAGCGCCTGCTATCTGGCGATGGGTGAAGTGCTGAACGAAACCTTTGGCCGCACCATTCTGCCGATTGGCGCGAAACCACTCTAAGCCTGCCTTTACGCATAAAAAAGACGCGGAGCCTGGCTCCGCGTCCCCGCATTACAAAGAGTTAATCCCCTGCTGCAGGCCAGGCTCGTGGCTGACATCACGCCGCAGCCAGATCCCCGTCAGCAATCCCACCAGCGCCAGCGCCATCACATACCAGCAGGGTGCCATCTCTGAGACGTTCATCAGCAGCGACACAAAGATGGGTGTCAGCCCGCCGAAGATCGCATAGGAGAGGTTGTAGGAAAATGAGAGTCCGGTAAAACGCACTTCTGCCGGAAAGGCGCGCACCATCACAAAGGGCACCACGCCGACGATACCGACGCTGAGACCCGCCACGCCATAAAGCAGGAAGAGCTGCTGTGGATAGAGGGCGGTCAGGTGATAAAACTGCCAGCTACAGATCGCCAGCAGCAGGCTGCCGACACACAGCGTACGACTGGCACCAAAGCGATCGGCCGCGAGTCCGGCAATAATGCAGCCAATGCAGAGCATCACGGTGGCGATGCTGTTGGCCTGCAGGGTCAGCGCAGGCGCGATGCCCTGCTGTTTTTGCAGCCAGACCGGCGACATCAGGATCACCACCACGATGCAGGCGGAGAGCAGCCAGGTCAGCAGCATAGAGATGACAATCGACTTTTTATGCTCTGCCAGCACGGTCTTCAGCGGCAGAGTTTCAGCCAGCGCTTTACGCTGCTGCATCTCGATAAACACTGGCGTCTCATGCAGCCAGCGACGCAGGTACATCGCGATCAGCCCGAACACGCCGCCGAGGAAGAACGGGATGCGCCAGCCGCCATCATGGATCGCCTGCTGCGACATTGAGGTATTGATCAGCGTGGCTACCAGCGACCCCAGTAAAATGCCGATAGTCAGCCCGGCCGTCAGCGTGCCGCAGGCGATGCCGATACGTTTATAGGGCACGTGTTCCGCGACAAACACCCAGGCGCCCGGCACTTCACCGCCAATCGCCGCGCCCTGTAACATCCGCATCAGCAGCATCAGCAGTGGCGCAGCAATACCAATCGTCTGCCAGGTGGGTAAAGCGCCCATCATCAGGGTCGGCAGCGCCATCAGCAGAATGCTCAGGCTGAACATCTTTTTGCGCCCGAGCTTATCGCCAAAATGCGCCATCACGATGCCGCCCAGCGGACGAGCCAGATAGCCTGCGGCAAAAATGGCAAACGTCTGCAGCTGACGCAGCCATTCCGGAATATCCGAAGGGAAAAAGAGTTCGCCAATCACGGTGGCGAAGAAGACGAAGATAATGAAGTCGTAGAATTCCAGCGCGCCGCCCAGCGCGGCCAGCGCCAGGGTCTTGTAATCCTTACCGGTCAGACGCTGAGTGTGAGTCGGATTCATAATATTCCAGAGGCAAAAGAGATAAGGTTGTAAAGATCTTATTACTATACCGTCAATCTTTTGCCACACCAGCAAGGCTATAGCTTATGCCTGAAATGGGGAATATTTAGTTATTTATCTCACGTATCGCGCTTTTAGGCCGAAATGCTGCTACTACGCCGGAATGCGTTTCGATGTAAGGCCCTTCCAGCAACTGTAAACAATAAGGTACAGATGCAAAGATGCCGTGAACTTTTACGTTGCCCTGCTCATCCTTCAGCCCTTCCAGCGTCTCTTTGATCGACTTCGGCTGACCAGGCAGATTGAGGATCAGCGACTGTTTGCGGATCACCCCGACCTGACGCGACAGAATCGCGGTCGGCACGAACTGCAGGCTAATCTGGCGCATCTGCTCACCAAAACCAGGCATTTCACGATCGGCAACGGCTAAGGTGGCATCGGGCGTGACATCACGTCGGGCCGGACCGGTGCCGCCAGTGGTTAACACCAGATGGCAAAAACGTTCATCGACCAGTTCGCAAATCGCCTGCTCAATCATCGGCTGCTCGTCGGGCACCAGTCGGGACTCAATCTCAAACGGGCTGCTGATTGCGCTGCCGAGCCAGCTCTCCAGCGCGGGAATACCCTGATCCTGATAAATGCCGTTCGCGGCGCGATCGGAGACCGAGATCAGGCCAATGCGTAATGTATTCATGATTAGCTTCGCTGTGATTTACCGCGGTGCGGTTGGAGTAAAAGGGGAATAGCCGAGAGGATAATATAAAGTGAAAGGGTCGGAAAAGGGAAAACCGTGGCAGCCTGCGCCGCCACGGTCAACAGATTACAGCAGTTCTGCCAGCATCTTCTCAAGTTTGCCCTGATCAACGGCAAAATTGCGGATACCTTCTGCCAGCTTCGCAACCGCCATCGGATCCTGGTTGTGCTGCCACAGGAACTCAGACTCGGTCATGCGCGCCGGACGCGCTTTCACTTCGCCGCTGTAGCTCAGTTTACGCTCCAGGGTGCCTTCGCTCTCCGCCAGCTCTTTCAGCAGCGCAGGAGAAATGGTCAGACGGTCACAGCCAGCCAGCTCGATAATTTCGCCGACGTTACGGAAGCTGGCGCCCATCACCACGGTTTCATAGCCGTGCTGCTTGTAGTAGTTGTAGATTTCAGAAACTGAAACCACGCCTGGATCTTCGTGCGCGGCATACTCTTTCTTGTCAGTATTGGCTTTGTACCAGTCGAGGATACGGCCAACAAACGGAGAGATCAGGAACACGCCCGCTTCAGCACAGGCACGCGCCTGAGCAAAGGAGAACAGCAGCGTCAGGTTACAGTTGATACCCTCTTTTTCCAGCTGCTCTGCAGCACGGATGCCCTGCCAGGTAGAGGCCAATTTGATCAGGATGCGGTCGTTGCTGATACCGGCATCATTGTAGAGTTTGATCAGGCTGCGGGCTTTGGCGATGCTGCCTTCAGTGTCGTAAGAGAGACGCGCATCCACTTCCGTCGAGATGCGGCCTGGGATCAGTTTGAGGATTTCCAGACCAATGTTCACGGCCAGCTTGTCAGAAACCAGCTGCAGCTGCTCTTCTTTGTTGCTGCTCTGATCACGCGCCCAGCCGATCGCTTCATCGATCAGTTTACGGTATTCAGGAATTTGCGCGGCGTTGAGAATCAGAGAAGGGTTGGTGGTGGCGTCTTGTGGCTGATACAGCTTCATGGCTGCAATATCACCGGTGTCGGCGACGACGGTGGTGAGCTGACGCAGGGAGGTAAGTTTGTCCGTCATGTTCTTTTCTCTTAGTTAACTGTCAGTGTGAAAAAAGGCTGTTGCGATAATATCACGCGGCAACGGTGGCGCAAGGTCAGGGAATGCCGTTTACGATAGCGCGAACAAATAGGTGTGATTCGTCATTCTTTGCGGCTTTTTTGGTACACTGCGAAGCCTGATAAGCAGCCAATGCCCTGTTAAACCAGGCATTAACCGAGGAAGCAACTATGTTGATGGTGATCTCTCCCGCCAAGACGCTGGATTATGAAAGCCCGCTGGCGACAACGCGTTTCACCCAGCCTGCGCTGTTAGAAAAGTCACAACAGCTGATTGAAATTGCGCGCGAGCTGTCACCCGCCAGCATCGCCTCGTTAATGGGCATCAGCGATAAACTGGCGCACCTCAATGCCGAGCGCTTTAACAGCTGGCAGCCCGATTTTTCCCCTAAGAATGCCCGTCAGGCTATCCTGGCGTTCAAAGGTGATGTCTACACCGGTTTACAGGCAGAGACCTTCAGCGATCAGGATTTCGATTTTGCTCAGCAGCACCTGCGTATGTTATCAGGCCTGTATGGCGTACTGCGTCCACTCGATTTAATGCAGCCTTACCGTCTGGAGATGGGCATTCGCCTGGCGAATCCGGCGGGCAAAGATCTCTACACCTTCTGGGGCGATCTCATCACTGAAACGCTGAATGCCGCACTGGCGGAACAGGGCGATGAGGTGCTGATCAACCTCGCCTCGGACGAATATTTCCGGGCCGTTAAGCCGAAGACGCTGCGGGCACAGATGATTAAGCCGGTGTTCCTCGACGAAAAGAATGGCAGTTACAAAGTGATTAGCTTCTATGCCAAAAAGGCGCGTGGATTAATGAGTCGCTATGTGATTCAGCAGCGCCTGACGAAGCCGGAACAGCTAAAGGCGTTTGATCTGGATGGCTATCGTTTTGATGCAGCCAGCAGCAGCGAGAGCGAGCTGGTCTTTAAGCGCGCAGAGCAGTAACACCCCGCGCCCTCTGCTTTCCACAAACAGGCTTCCCGCAACCGGGAAGCCTTTCACAGGTTTACTTCAGCAGAAACGCCCGCAGCGAGGCGAAATCACCCTTCATCTGATGCGACAGCAGCGGCAGGTCGGCGCGCTCCGCTAACTCCGGCGGCAGCGTCAGGGTCTGTTCAAGGATCGCTTCCACACTTTCGCGGAATTTCGCCGGATGCGCGGTTCCCAGGAACACACCATACTCCCCTTCCTGCAGCTGATCGCGCAACAGACGCCAGGCAATGGCGGCATGCGGCTCGGAAATGTAGCCCATCTCAGCCAGTTCACGCATGGCGGCGCGCGTGGTCTCATCCGAGACCGCACCACAGGCCAGATCGGTTAAGCGCCAGGTTTTACGGCGGAACAGCTCTTCCACACGCGGCCAGTTATTAGGCTGGCTGACATCCATGGCATTCGACAGCGTAGAGACCGTCTGGTTTGGCTGCCACTCGCCGTTGCCCAGGAAGCGCGGCACCGTGTCGTTGGCGTTGGTGGCGGCGATAAAGCGTTTGATCGGCAGGCCCAGCGATTTCGCCAGCAGACCGGCGGTCAAATCACCAAAGTTGCCGCTCGGCACTGACACCACCAGCTGATTACGTTTTTCCTGTGGCAGCTGCGCGACCGCTTCAAAGTAGTAGCAGATCTGCGCCAGCAGGCGGCTGATGTTGATGGAGTTAGCCGAGTTCAGGCCAATCGCGCGCTTCAGCTCTTCATCATCAAACGCCTGTTTCACCAGCGACTGGCAGGCATCAAAATCGCCGTCGATAGAGATGGTTTCGATGTTGCCGCCCAGGGTACAGAAGAGTTTCTCCTGCAGCGGACTGATTTTGCCCTGCGGATAGAGGATCACCACGCGCACGTTCTTCATGCCGTAAAAGGCGTGCGCCACGGCCGCGCCGGTATCACCGGAGGTGGCGGTGAGAATGGTGATCTGCTCATCTGAGCCTGAGACATACGACAGCATCTGCGCCATAAAACGGCCGCCGAAATCTTTAAACGCCAGCGTCGGGCCGTGGAACAGCTCCAGACAGGCGATATCTTCGCTGACGGCTTTCACCGGGGCCGGAAAAGCAAAAGCGGCTTTAACACGCTCATGCAACTGCTGGGCCGGAATCTCGTCACCAATGAAAGCCGAGAGAATTTTGCTGCTGCGGCTGACAAAATCCATCTCCAGCATCGCGTCGATGTCGGTCAGTTCAAACTCCGGCAGTTCCAGCGGAAAGAACAGACCCTGCTGCGAACCCAGACCCTGTTTCACCGCCTGGGCGAAGCTGACCTGCTCGTTGTGATCCTTAAGATTGTAGAGTTTCATGCGTTATCCCAATTGTCGTGCGCCAGCCGTGTCGAGACGGCAGATATGGACGAAGCCTTCATCATTCTGCAGATAGTGCTGGCTCAGCCAGTCAGCCATCCGCTGTGCCGTTTCCATCTGATTGCAAACGGCGAAAAGTGTCGGACCAGAGCCTGAGATACCGCACGCCAGTGCGCCAATATCTTTCGCGGCCTGCCGCGCCTCGGTGAAGCCTGGCAGCAGCCGGGTCCGGTAAGGTTCGGCAATCACATCCTGCATAAGTTTAGCTGCCAGCTGCGGCTGACGCGTATGGCAGGCGTGAATGAAGCCAGCCAGCAAGCGGCCATGCCTGATGCAGTCCTCTTTGCGGTACTGCGCCGGTAAAATGGCGCGCGCTTCTGCGGTTGAGACTTTAATGCCCGGATAGGCCATCACCCACAGCCAGTCATCAAAGCCCGGCACCGCCTGGCTGATAATGTCATTCTCCTGCAGCATCAGCTGAATGCCGCCGAGGAAGCAAGGGGCGACATTATCATAGTGCACGCTGCCGGAGATTCGCCCTTCCAGCTCACCCATCAGGGTCAGTAACGTGCTGTCGCTGAGAGGCTTGCCGCAAAACTCGTTCATCGCCATTAAACCGGCCACCACCGAGCAGGCGCTGGAACCCAGCCCGGAGCCGATGGGCATGTTCTTCTCCAGCGTCATCGCCACCGGGATCGCTTTGCCGATTTCCTGGCAGAAACGCTGCCAGCACTGGTAAACAATATTCTCTTTCGGATCGGCGGGCAGCTTACTGACAAAACGTCCGGCGTTGGTCAGTGAAAACTGCTCTGCCGCTTCCACGGAGACGCAGTCACCCAGCAGGGAGCCATCTACCGGCGAAACCGCCGCGCCCAGCACATCGAAGCCGACGCTGACGTTACCAATCGAGGCCGGTGCGTAAATTTTTACCATGATTAAACTCCCAACTTCCATGACAGTGTCCGCAGCAGGTCGGCAAAGACACCAGCCGCTGTGACATCATTTCCTGCACCGTATCCGCGCAGCACCAGCGGAATCGGTTGATAGTAGCGGCTGTAAAACGCCAGCGCATTCTCGCCGTTTTTCACCTTATAGAGTGGATCGTTGCCGTCAACGGCGTCGATCTTCACTTTGCAGATGCCGCCCTCTTCAATCACGCCAACATAGCGCAATACTTTGCCCTCATCCTGCGCCTGCGCAACCCGGGCGGCAAAAGCGTTATCCAGCTCAGGCAGACGCTGCATAAACTGCTCAATGTCCTGGATTTCGGTCAGGCTGGCGGGCAGCAGCGGCTCAATCTCAATGTCGCTCAGCTCCAGCTGATGACCCGCTTCACGGGCCAGGATCAGCAGCTTACGCGCCACATCGGTGCCGGAGAGGTCGTCACGCGGATCGGGCTCGGTAAAGCCCATCTCACGCGCCATCGTTGTCGCCTGCGACAGTGACATTCCGTCATCCAGCTGGCCGAAAATGTAGGACAGCGAGCCAGAGAGGATACCGGAGAAGCGCAGCAGCTCATCACCGGCGTTCATCAGGTTCTGCAGGTTTTCGATCACCGGCAGTCCGGCGCCGACGTTGGTATCATAAAGGAATTTACGCCGCGATTTGGCAGCGGCGGCGCGCATCTGCTGATAGTAATTCCAGGATGAGGTGTTGGCCTTTTTGTTTGGCGTCACCACATGGAAACCTTCGCTGAGAAAATCAGCATACTGATCGGCGACCGCCTGGCTGGAAGTACAATCCACAATCACCGGATTGAGCAGATGATACTCTTTTACCAGACGGGTCAGACGACCGAGATTGAACGGCTCTTTCGCTTCGCCTAATGCCGCCTGCCAGTTGCTTAAATCGATGCCGTGGACGTGGGTTAACAGCGCACGGGAGTTAGCGATGCCGCAGACGCGCAGGTCGATATGCTTTTTCTTCAGCCACGCCTGCTGGCGATGTAACTGATCCAGCAGCGCGCCGCCGACGCCGCCGACGCCGACCACAAACACTTCGATTACCTGATCGGTGGCGAACAGCATCTGATGCACCACGCGAACCCCGGTGATCACTTCATCATTGTTCACCACCACCGAGATTGAACGCTCGGAGGAACCCTGAGCAATCGCCACAATATTGATATTGGCGCGCGCCAGCGCCGAGAAGAATTTGGCTGAAATGCCGCGCAGCGTGCGCATGCCATCGCCCACCACTGAAATCACCGCCAGGTTTTCAATGATATCCAGCGGATCCAGCAGGCCATCTTTCAGCTCCAGGTAGAACTCCTCCTCCAGCACCTGACGCGCCCGCGCCAGCTCGCTCTGCGGCACGCAGAAACTGATGCTGTATTCGGAAGAGGATTGGGTGATCAACACCACCGAGATGCCGGTGCGCGACATCGCCGCAAAGACTCTGGCCGCCATCCCGACCATCCCTTTCATGCCAGGACCAGAGACGTTGACCATCGCCATATTATTCAGGTTGGTGATGCCTTTTACCGGGTTCTCATCCTGTTCGCCTTCTGCTCCAATCAGGGTGCCGGGTGCCTGCGGATTGGCCGTGTTTTTGATCAGGCAGGGGATCTGGAACTGGGCAATGGGCGCGATGGTGCGGGGATGCAGCACTTTGGCGCCGAAATAGGAGAGCTCCATCGCCTCCTGATAGGACATCGACTTCAGCAGGCGCGCATCCGGCACCTGACGCGGATCGCAGGTATAGACGCCATCCACATCAGTCCAGATTTCACAGCAGTCGGCGCGCAGACAGGCAGCCAGCACAGCGGCTGAATAGTCAGAACCGTTACGGCCCAGTACGACCAGCTCGCCTCGCTCGTTACCAGCCGTGAAGCCCGCCATCAGGATCATGTTCTGCGGCGGAATCTGACTCGCTTCAATGCGGCGGGTTGATTCGGCGATATCGACAGTAGATTCAAGGTAGTGGCCGACCGCCAGCAATTTCTCCACCGGATCGATCACACTGACCTCATGGCCGCGCGCCTGCAGCAGCGCTTCCATGATCGCAATCGAGAGTTTTTCACCGCGGCAGATAATCGCCGCGTTGACGCTGTCCGGGCACTGTCCCAGCAGGCTGATACCGTGCAGGACCTGCTTCAGCTGCGCAAACTCCAGGTCAACGCGGGTTTTCAGTCGATCGTACTCAAAGCCCGGCTGCGCGTCAGCCAGTCCCTGCAACAGCTCGCTGAAGATGCGTTCGGCGTCGCTGATATTCGGCAAAGCATCCTGACCACTGATGGTTTTTTCAATCATCGCCACCAGATGGTTAGTGATCTTTGCTGGCGCAGAGAGCACGGTTGCAACCTGTCCTTGTTGCGCATTACTTTCCAGAATGTCAGCGACGCGAAGAAACCGCTCCGCATTCGCTACCGAGGTCCCGCCGAATTTCAGCACTCGCATAATATAAACTCTCCTGAATTTAAGCCGAAAAAAAAGCCCGCACTGTTTAGGTGCGGGCTTATTTTCTGTTTTTCCTGTATGCGTCAGCCCGCACCGTTACCTGTGGTAATGGTGGTGGTAATAATTGTGGTGTTCAGGCTGGTTTTACGCATTTAGATTTATTTTCTGTCTGTTTTTGTCTGTCCGTCTTGCTTCCAGAAGTAAAGCAAAGCGCACATTAAGTCAACCCGATTTGTCCGGCGGACAGATTTCCACCACTGCGCACAGCCACCGGTGAAAGCGTAAAACGCTGTTCGATCGGTTGCGATGCAGAAATTCCCTGCGATCTGTTGCTGTAAAATCAGCTTTTTGCCGAGGATTTATCTGTGATTTTTTTTTCAATATCGTGCAGCAGACGATGCAGCATCGCACTGTCGCGCTGTTCCAGCAGCCCCACCCGCTGATCGATCCAGTCTGACAGCTTCTCATCATCACTGACCTCCAGTTGCGCCAGCAGCTGATGGAAACGCTGACGCAGCGCCTGCAACTGCTGCCCATCCGCCGCAGAGGCTTTTGATGCCTCAACCTGATTCAGCTTCGACAGCTGATAGCAGTAGACCATCACCGCCTGTCCGAGATTGAGTGAAGGATAGTCATTCGCCATCGGGATGCCGGTCAGCAGGTCTACAAGCTCCAGCTCCTCGTTGGTCAGCCCGCTATCTTCGCGGCCAAACACCAGCGCCATACTGTTTACCCACTGGCGTTTCTCCAGCAGTTGCGTTTCAACCTGCTCCGGTGTGGCGTAATAACGAAACTTTGCCCGGCTGCGCGCGGTGGTCGCGACCGAAAAATCGATGTCCGCTAACGCGTCGGCCAGCGTTGCAAAGGTCTGAACGTTGTCGAGAATTTCGCCGGCACCATGTGCCACCCGGCGCGCGGCGGGATCCTGCCAGGCGTCACTGGCAACGATGCGCAGCTGACTGAATCCCATGGTTTTCATGGCACGCGCCGCAGCGCCGATATTTTCTGGCCGCGCGGGCGAGACGAGAATCAGGGGAAAAAGCATATTTATTCCATTGGTCCATTAACATAACGCCATATTAACATGGCTGTTAATGATTCAGTCGCCAGAAGGTAATAAGAAAATCGTGTGTTAACCATGTTAAAACTGGTTAAAAGTGATGGCTTGAATCTTTTTATCCCTGAAACGAGCTTTATTAAAGAAATCATTATTAAACCATTTAACTTCAACGAGATAGAATGTGATTTCCGGCGGGTTTTATTTTGGCCCGACTGCGTAAAAAATGTAACGAAAATGATGCTTTTTGTGAGCTAAACAGGCAATCTGCGAGAAGTTTTTCACAAAAGTGTTAACGTGCTACAATTGCATTTGATATAAGTCAACGAAGCGTTGTTTTTATGCTTATCGGTTGTAGTTGGTGCTGTTAGGTTGCTGTTAATACAGTTAGGATATGCGCCATTATCATTAACGCCCGGGGCATGCAATTTTCATCCTGACTGGCTGAGCTAATACTGTTGTTGACGTTGATAGATGGCTTATCAAAATATGATTTCGTACAACGGTTCAGCGCGGCCCGCCGCTCTCGATGATGGAGAACGCCATACCGCTGTACGCCCTGTTTTCAATTTGTTGGCAAATTTTAGGTAGCTAAACATGCAGACCCCGCACATTCTTATCGTTGAAGACGAACTGGTCACGCGTAATACCCTCAAGAGTATTTTTGAGGCGGAAGGTTATGTGGTGTATGAGGCGACTGATGGTGCTGAAATGCATCAGGTGCTGACCGACAATGACGTTAACCTGGTCATCATGGACATCAACCTGCCCGGTAAAAACGGCCTGTTGCTGGCCCGTGAACTGCGTGAGCAGGCCAATGTCGCCCTGATGTTCCTGACCGGCCGTGACAACGAAGTCGATAAAATTCTTGGTCTGGAAATTGGCGCTGACGACTACATCACCAAACCGTTTAATCCGCGTGAGCTGACTATTCGTGCCCGCAACCTGCTGTCGCGCACCATGAATCTGGCCATGCCAGGCGAAGAGCGTCGTCAGGTAGAGAGCTACAAGTTCAACGGTTGGGAGCTGGATATCAACAGCCGCTCACTGATCAACCCGAACGGCGAGCACTACAAACTGCCACGCAGTGAGTTCCGCGCCATGCTGCACTTCTGCGAAAACCCGGGTAAAATTCAGACCCGTGCCGATCTGCTGAAAAAAATGACCGGCCGCGACCTCAAGCCACACGATCGCACTGTCGATGTCACCATCCGTCGTATTCGTAAGCATTTCGAATCAACGCCGGACACGCCAGAGATCATCGCCACCATTCATGGTGAAGGTTATCGCTTCTGCGGCGACCTGCAGGATTAAGCCACTTTCAGACGCGGCAAATAAAAAACGCCCCTGCGGGCGTTTTTTTTGTCCTTAGTGTGACGGCATAATCAGTGCCACGGCATAATCGGCACGGCGCTGATCGCATTTTTCGGTGAGCCATCAACCACTTTATCGGAATAGGTCAGATAGACCAGGGCGTTGCGCTTTTTGTCGAAGAAGCGTACAACCTGCAGCTTCTTGAAGATCAATGAGGTGCGCTGGCGGAATACCACTTCACCCTCTGCTTTGCCCTGCGCGATTTTATCACTCAGTTCGACCGGACCCACCTGCTGACAGGAAATCGCGGCATCAGAGGTATCTTCTGCCAGACCCAGTCCACCTTTAATACCCCCGGTTTTCGCCCGGCTGATATAACAGGTTACATTTTTAACGTCCGGATCATCGAAAGCCTCAACGACAATCTTGTGGTCAGGCCCGAATATCTTGAATACCGTATCAACAGAGCCAATCTGTTCCGCAAACAGCGGGCTGGAAAAGGTCAGCGTGGTCAGCGCAGCGATCATAAGTCGGAATATTGTCATGGAGTTACCATTGCAAATGGAATAGATGAGAATGTAATGTACTGTTAATCGAGTTAATGACCAAACCAAAACGGGTTGAAGCCCGTACTGATTTAGCACAACCTTCCCCGGAAAACGGCCCACGTCTTTTGAGCAATGAGTGCTAATATTCTTCGAATGCGTTTAGCTGCACCACCAGAGTATGAGGATGTTTTATGGACCAAGCCGGTATCATTCGCGATTTGCTTGTCTGGCTGGAGAGCCATCTGGATCAACCCCTTTCACTGGACAATGTTGCCCAGAAAGCCGGTTACTCTAAATGGCATTTACAGAGGATGTTTAAAGACGTAACCGGACACGCAATAGGTGCCTATATTCGTGCGCGTCGTCTGTCTAAAGCCGCCGTGGCGCTGCGCCTGACCAGCCGCCCGATTCTGGACATCGCACTGCAGTATCGTTTTGATTCACAACAGACTTTTACTCGCGCATTCAAAAAACAGTTTGCTCAGACACCAGCGTGGTATCGCCGCTCTTCCGACTGGAACTCATTCGGTATTCGTCCCCCTATTCGGCTGGACGATGAGACGCAGCCGGAACCGGCATACGTCACCCTGCCGGAGACGGTGCTGGTAGGACAAACCCAGAACTACACCTGTATTCTGGAGCAGATTTCCAGCTACCGCGACGAGATGCGTATGCACTTCTGGAAGCAGTTCCTGCTGGAAACCGATACGGTGCCGCCGGTACTGTATGGCCTGCATCAGGTGCGCGCCAGCCAGGACAAAGATGATGAGCAGGAGATTCTCTACACCACGGCGGTGCCTGCTGACAGCGCGGTCAACCTGCACTCCGGGCAGAACGTGATTCTGGAAGCGGGCGACTACGTGCAGTTCACCTATACCGGCCCGCGCGTCAATCTGCAGGAGTTTATCCTGCTGCTCTATGGTACCTGCATGCCGACGCTGGGGCTGACCCGCCGTCAGGGACAGGACATCGAACGCTTTTACACCGATGGCGGTAAAAAACGCGCTGAGCCACCGACCGAGATCCGTTGCGAATATCTGATTCCCATTCGCCGCCAGACCGTAGCCAGCTGACGTTAAGGCTGCCGTCATCGCGACGGCAGCCTTAAGTAGATCAGCGTTGAAGCTCGTCGAGTGCAGGCGCATCCAGATGGGAGATATCCCCCGCCGTCTCGACAATCCAGCCTTCTGCCAGCCAGGCGCTCTGCTGATAATCAACACGCGAGAGTGAGCAGTTACGCAGACGCAGACGACGTTCCGCATAGGCGGGCAGACCGAGAATCGTGCTGACCAGCGCCCCCAGCGCCATACCGTGACTGACGAGCAGTGGACGGCTTCCGGCAGGAAGATCAAGACAGGCATTCAGCGCGGCGTGCATGCGCGTCGCCATCTCAGTCATCGACTCCCCTTCAGGAATACGGCCCCCTTCGGTGCCGTTGACCAGCGTGGCGCGCCACTGCTCTTCTTCCGCGGTTAAGCCATCCAGCGGACGCTTCTCCAGCACCCCCATATTCAGCTCACGCAACCGCGGATCAAGCGTGACTGAGCAACCGCAGGCATCCGCAATAATCTCCGCGGTGCGGCGCGTACGCCCCAGATCGCTGGCAATAATGTGCGTAATGCCCAGATGTTTCACGCGCTCACCCACCTGCCAGGCTTGCTGCTCACCTTTTTCCGTCAGCGGACTGTCGGACTGACCCTGAATGCGACGCTCCGCATTCCATACCGTTTCACCGTGACGAACAAGATAGACCTGTAGCATGTTAGTTTCCGTTATACTGCGACAAAAATCGCTTTAGAGCTTACCCCATCAGGCGTCATTGTTGCAGTCAGTCTGCACACGGAGAGCGCGAAACAACCGGCGCGTACGGAAAGTACGTGAGGATTGTGAGCACTGCCCGGGTTCAGAATGACAAATCAAACAGCCCGATAGGCCAGGCGCTTAATCACCTGAGGGTTCAACCAATTATGTACCATGTTGTCGCAGCCACCACCAATCCAGCGAAAATTCATGCGATTGCTCAGGCATTCAACGACGTTTTCGGCGAGGGATCCTGCCATATTGAAGGGGTCGAGGTCGATAGCGGCGTAGCAGCACAACCGTTAACCCATCTCGAAACGCGAACTGGCGCACGTCAGCGCGTGATGAATGCCCGGCAGGTCCGGCCAGAAGCGGCGTTCTGGGTAGCGATTGAGGCGGGCATTGAAGATGACAGCGCGTTTGCCTGGATGGTGGTAGAAAATCAGAAGCAGCGCGGCGAATCGCGCTCGGCCAGTTTCACCCTGCCGCCGGTGGTGCTGGCGGGTCTGCGTGAAGGGCGGGAGCTGGGCGAAGAGATGGCGCGGTTAACCGGCATCGAAAATATCAAACACCAGGGTGGCGCTATCGGGGCGTTCACAAACGGCCTGCTCAGCCGCTCCAGTGTCTATCATCAGGCACTGATTCTGGCGCTCTGCCCGTTCATCCATCCGCTTTACCAGCAGTGATCAGGCGCGTCCCAGACGCGCTTCCAGCCAGCGTTTCAGCGCCGGCGGCGCCTCTTTCAGGCTGTTCGAGCCACGGGTAATGGTCGCAATGCCAACGCCGAGCTCATTTTTCAGTTCGCGCTGGCTCATCTCGCCGTTCATTAACTCTTCGATAATCCGCAGACGGGTGCCGAACGCTTCCCGTTCGTCGGGCGTCATCATCAGTTGCATCAGTGGCAGCGCATGACCATCAGCAAAGGCCTGCTGCATCAGCACGACAAAGCGTTGCCAGCTATCTTGTGCCGGATGCGCATCGGTGGGGGAATCAGAATGGGTCATGAAGAGGCTTCCGTACTCGCTAAAGAGTACGGAAGCTTAGCACAGCTAGTAACGGCGATTCCACTCAGCATCTGACAGGATCTTGTCAGGCTTGCCCATGAAGTGACGATAGTAAGCGTCGTACGCCAGCACATTCTTCACATAGCCACGCGTTTCAGAGAACGGGATGGTCTCGATAAACGCGACGGCATCAAGATTGCCTGCACTGGTTTTCTGCCAGCTTCGCACCCGGCCCGGCCCGGCATTGTAGGCCGCCGAGGCGAAGATCCGGTTCTGATTGAACTGCTGATAGACATATTCCAGATACTGGGTGCCGATCTGAATATTGGTTTCCGGATCGAGCAGCTGGCTGGTGTTGCTGTAGCCAGGGATGTTGTACATCTTCACAGTATGCGCCGCCGTGGCAGGCATAATCTGCATCAGACCGCTGGCGCCGACCGGTGAACGCGCTTTCGGATTCCAGGCGCTTTCCTGACGCGAAATCGCCATCGCATAGCTCGGTGGGATCTGCTTCACCTTGGTGTTGCGCTCATAGACGCTCTGCCACGCCAGCGGGAAACGCTCTTTCAGGCTGTCCCACATTTTGGCAGTGATGGTCGCCTGCACGCTGAGATCCCACCAGTCCTGCTCATTGGCGTAGCGCGCCAGCATCTGCTGCTGCGTGTGCGTGCGGCTGCCGATGAGATTGCTCCACTCACTGCGCGCCAGGTTATCCAGACCCCAGTACATCAGCTCGCGAACGCGGGCCAGCTCCGGTCCCTGCACCGTGGCACTGTCAGGCTTCGGCGCTTCATCCACCTGCAACGGGTAGTCAACGCCCAGCCGCTGCGCGGCCACCATTGGATAGAAGCCACGCGCCTGCATCAGTTTGCGCAGGATCTCTTCCGCTTCCTCTTTGCGATCTTTCTCAAACAGCAGATCGGCCTGCCAGTACTGCCATTCATCTTTCTCTTTGGCTTCCAGCGGCAGACGAGCGATCCAGGTGTTAAGGCCGCGTCGGTCATGCTGAGAGAGTGCCAGTCGTACCCGGCGTTCTACCAGCGCGGTAGACTCGCTGTTCATCACCACCGCATCGCGCCAGCGTGCCTGCTCAGAGGTGAGATCGCTGCCCATCATGCGCCAGACCACAATCTCCTTCAGCGCCTGCTCATCCTCCGGTCCCATCTTCTGCGCCCGGACCAGGATCGGAATCAGGCTGCGGGCATTTTCCATGTCCTGCCGCGCCACACGCGTAAAGGCGTAAATCGTCGCCTGGCGGGTAAAGTCGGTTGGCCCGACGGCGCTGGCGAAGGTGCTGACCGTTAACGGGTCCTGCTGCAGGGCCTGTATCGCGTCAGACATGGTCTGATAGTCAGTTGGCAACGTTTTCGCCAGATAGCTCACCAGGCTGTCGTTGCCTGCTTTCATCGCCAGCCGGATACGCTCCAGGATCGTAATTGGCGAAATCTGACCGGACGCCTGCCAGACCGAAAAGAGCTTATCGCAGTCCGCGGGCAGCGCCGTGCCACGCAGCCAGATCTGCTTCGCGCCGTCAAACGCGGCCTGCTGCTGACCGGTGGCCCATTTGGCGTAATACCAGTTACAGCGTGCCTGCACCGGCTTAGGTTCGGTCGGACTGAAGTTCAGCACACCCTGCCAGTCCTGTCGGTAAGCCAGCACATTAATAAAGCGGGTGCTGAGCGAACGCGCGGGTGGCAACGTAGGATACTGGCGAATAAAGTTCTGTACCGCCAGGGTGGTCTCCTGATCGAGATCCTGTGCCAGCAGGCGATATTGCAGATAAGGATAGAGCGGATAATCCTGTAGCGTGGGCAACAGCTGATCCACGGTGGCCATCTGATTGCTGTCCCAGGCCTGTTTAATTTGTTGATAACGTTGCCGTTGTTGATCAAGCGAATCGGCCCATGCGCTGCTGGCCGTGCCGGCCATGCAGATCCCTATTATCCAGTTACGCCACTTCACCACGTAAATCTCCTCTGTTGCTGGGGCCGGCGAGTTGCCAGACAGTCTTCATGCTAACCAGGCCACCGGACTCTTGCCATGTTCTTCACAAAATTTACGCACACGAAAGGTAAACGCACCGTCATCGCTCAGCGTGCGCGCCGTAATTGTGCAAATTATCATCAGAAAATCTTATCACTGCACGCATTAAACTGTTGAATCATTGCGTTAAAAAAGTGGCACAGCCTTTGCTCTGTTGAATTCCATCTTGTATACCAGCTGGAATTCTTCGTATGACTTCAACCTTTGGCCTGACGCTTCACGCCTGGCAGCAGCGCTATCAGCAGGCGCCGCAACAGATTACTTCGCTGCTGAGCGCCCACCTGGCGGCTCTCGACACGCACGATAATGCCTGGATCTATCTGGCGACACCGGAGCAGTTAGCGGCTCAGATTGAGCCACTGCTGGCGCACTATCAGCGCGATCCCGGATCGCTGCCGCTGTTTGGTGTTCCCTTCGCCGTCAAAGACAACATTGATGTGGCGGGCTGGCCGACCAGCGCCGCCTGCCCCGCCTTTACCTATACCGCCAGCGAAGACGCGGTAGCGGTCGCCCGCCTGAAAGCCGCCGGCGCGATAGTCATCGGCAAAACCAACCTCGATCAGTTCGCTACCGGCCTGGTGGGCACCCGCTCCCCGTTTGGCGCGGTCAGTAACACCTTTGATGCCGATTACGTCAGTGGCGGCTCCAGCTCCGGCTCCGCGTCGGTGCTGGCGCGCGGGCTGGTCGCCTTTTCACTGGGCACCGATACTGCGGGATCGGGCCGCGTTCCGGCGGGCTTTAACAATATTGTCGGACTGAAGCCGACCAAGGGCTGGTTCTCTGCACGCGGCGTGGTGCCCGCCTGCCGCCTCAACGACACGATTTCCGTGTTTGCGTTGACGGCAGAAGATGCCTTTAGCGTCGCCAGCGTCATGGGTGGCTATGATGCCGGTGACGCCTATTCGCGCATTAATCCGCGCACCGCCCCGGCCAGCCTGCCCGTCCATCCCCATTTTGCGGTACCTTTGAACCCGGAGTTTTTTGATGATGCCGCCGCCGAAGCCGCCTGGGACCAGGCGCTGGAGGCGTTGCAGGCGGGTGGCGTGACGCTACACCCTATCGACTTCACCCCGTTCAGGAAGCTGGCTGAACAGCTTTACTACGGTGCCTGGGTCGCCGAACGCACGGCGGCGGTGGGCGGGATGCTCGATCGCCCGGCGGAGATGGACCCGGTGGTACACGAGATTATCGCCAGTGGCCTGAAATACAGCGCAGTCGATGCCTATAAGGCGGAGTATCTGCGGGCCGAACTGACGCGTCAGATTCAGCAGACGCTGGCACAGTTTGACGCGCTGGTGGTGCCGACCTCGCCCACGATTCATACCCTGGAGGAGATGAAGCAGGAGCCGATTCACTTCAACTCGCAGTTCGGCACCTATACCAACTTTACCAACCTTGCCGACCTCGCCGCGCTGGCGCTGCCCGCACCGTTTCGCAATGACGATCTCCCGGCAGGCATCACGCTGATTGCGCCCGCCTGGCACGATCGGGCGCTGGCTGAGTTTGGCATTCGCTGGCAGCAGCAGCTTGCTCTGCCGCTGGGCGCGACCGGCCAGCCCTGCCCTGCCTGGCGCACCAGCCTGCCCGCCTCCGCCGACCATGTCCGGCTGGCGGTAGTGGGCGCGCATCTCACCGGAATGCCGCTAAATTTCCAGCTCACCGATCGCCATGCCGTCTGGGTGGAAGAGACGAAAACCGCGCCACACTATCGCCTGTTTGCCCTGCTGGAGGGCGCGATCAAAAAACCCGGCCTGATGCGTGACGAACAGGGCGCCGCTATCACCGTAGAGCTGTGGGATATCCCGCTGGCGCGCTTTGGTGAGTTTGTAGCGGAGATTCCCGCACCGCTGGGCATCGGCAGCCTGACGCTGGCGGATGGGCGGGTGGTGAAAGGCTTTATCTGCGAAGGCGCGGCGCTGAACAACGCGCTGGAGATTACTGAGACGGGCGGCTGGCGCAACTGGCTGGCATCACAGGGGAGTCACTGATCATGTTCACCACCGTACTGATTGCCAACCGCGGCGAAATCGCCTGCCGCGCCATTCGGACGCTGAAGCGCCTTGGCGTCAAAAGTGTCGCGGTCTATTCAGATACTGACCGCAACGCGCAGCACGTTAAGCAGGCGGATATCGCTATCGCGCTGGGCGGCGATAAAGCCAGCGACAGCTATCTGCGCATCGACAAAATTCTGGCGGCAGCTCAGCAGAGCGGCGCGCAGGCTATCTGGCCGGGCTACGGTTTTCTTTCAGAAAGCCAGCCGTTTGCCGAAGCCTGTGAAGCGGCGGGGATCGCCTTTGTCGGCCCCACCGCGCAGCAGATTGGTGAGTTCGGCCTTAAGCACCGTGCCCGTGAGCTGGCAGCCAGTGCGGGTGTACCAATGACGCCCGGCACACCGCTGCTTGCGTCGCTGGAGGAGGCGATACAGGCGGCCGATAAGATCGGCTATCCGGTGATGCTGAAAAGCACGGCGGGCGGCGGCGGCATTGGCCTGACGCGCTGCGCCGACGCCGGTGCGCTCGCCAGCGCCTGGGAGAGCGTACGCCGTCTTGGCGAGCAATTCTTCAGTGATGCGGGCGTGTTTCTGGAGCGCTGCATCGATCGCGCCCGCCACGTAGAAGTGCAGATTTTTGGTGACGGTAACGGCACTGTGGTCGCACTGGGTGAACGCGACTGCTCACTGCAGCGCCGCAATCAGAAGGTGGTGGAAGAGACGCCCGCGCCCGGTCTGTCTCCGGCGACGCGTGACGCCCTGCTCGCCTCGGCGGTGCGGCTCGGCGAGCGGGTGAACTACCGCAGCGCAGGCACCGTGGAGTATATCTACGACGTCGACCAGCAGGCCTTTTACTTTCTGGAAGTGAACACCCGCCTGCAGGTGGAGCATCCGGTCACTGAGTGCGTCACCGGACTCGATCTGGTGGAGTGCATGTTGCAGGTGGCGGCGGGCGATGCGGTTGACTGGTCACGTCTGCAGCAGGCGCCGCAGGGCGCCGCCATTGAAGTGCGGCTCTATGCGGAAGATCCACTCAAGAACTTTCAGCCCAGCCCCGGCCTGCTAACCGGCGTAACTTTCCCTGACGGCGTGCGGGTCGACAGCGGCATCGAAACCGGCAGCGAGGTCTCCAGCTTCTACGATCCGATGATCGCCAAACTGATCGTGCATGCCGACACCCGCGATGCGGCGCTGGAAAAACTTCACCATGCGCTGGATGCCACTCAGCTGCACGGCATCGCCACCAACCTCGACTATCTGCGCCAGATTACCGCCAGCGACGCGTTTCGCAGCGGCAACGTCTGGACGCGCTACCTCGACAGCGTGGTGCCTGCCTCCTCCGTGGTGGAAGTGCTGCAACCCGGCACCTTCAGTTCGGTTCAGGACTATCCAGGCCGCCTCGGCTACTGGGATATCGGCGTGCCGCCTTCCGGCCCGATGGATGACTTCGCTTTCCGGCTGGCTAACCGCATCGTCGGTAATCATGACGCGGCGGCGGGGCTGGAATTTACCCTGCAGGGGCCGACGCTGCGTTTCCACTGTGATGCCATCGTGGCGCTGACCGGTGCTGACTGCGACGCCACGCTGGAGGGCGAACCGGTCAGCACCTGGCAGCCGCTGGCGGTGAAAGCGGGAGAGACTCTGGTGCTGGGACGCGCCCGGACGGGCTGCCGCAGCTATCTGGCCGTACGTAACGGCTTCGACGTGCCGGAGTATCTGGGCAGCCGCAGCACCTTTTCGCTGGGCCAGTTTGGCGGTCACGCCGGACGCACCCTGCGGGTTGCCGATATGCTGGCGATCTCCCAGCCTGAGCGGGCAGCCTGCACCACGCCTGCCCCGGTCAGCGATCCGCAGCCGCTCGATGCGGCGCTGATTCCGCACTACGGCAGCGAGTGGCGCATCGGCGTGCTCTACGGCCCGCACGGCGCACCGGACTTCTTCACCCAGGCCGCCATCGATGCGTTCTTCGCCAGTGACTGGCAGGTGCACTACAACTCCAACCGCCTCGGCGTGCGGCTGGTCGGCCCGAAACCGACCTGGACCCGCGCCAACGGCGGCGAAGCGGGCCTGCATCCCTCCAACGTTCACGACTGTGAATATGCCATTGGCGCGGTCAATTTCACCGGCGACTTCCCGGTGATCCTGACGCACGACGGCCCGAGCCTCGGCGGCTTTGTCTGTCCGGTGACCATCGCCAAAGCCGAGCTGTGGAAAGTGGGCCAGGTTAAACCTGGCGACACCATCCGCTTCCACCCCATCACCGCAGACGATGCGCTGGCGCGGGAAAAAGCGCAGATGCATCTGATTGAGACATTGCGCCCTGAGCATCCGCCCACGTTTGCCGTGCCGTCACTGGCCGAAACCGCCCACGGCTCCGCCACGATTCTGGCCGCTCTGGAGGCCACGACCAGCACGCCGAAAGTGGTCTATCGCCAGGCGGGCGACAAATATGTGCTGATTGAGTATGGCGACAATGTACTGGATCTGGCGCTGCGTCTGCGTGTCCATCTGCTGATGAATGCGCTGACGGCGCAGGCGGAGCCTGGCGTAGAGGAGCTGTCGCCTGGCGTGCGTTCGCTGCAGGTGCGCTACGACAGCCGCATCATTCACCAGTCCGGGCTGATGTCGCTGCTGCTGGCGCTGGAAGCGACGCTGGGCGACGTCAGCACGCTGAAAGTGCCCTCCCGCGTGGTGTGGATGCCGATGGCATTTGAAGACAGCGCCACGCTGGGCGCCGTCAGCCGCTATCAGGAGACGGTGCGCGCCAGCGCCCCCTGGCTGCCCAACAACGTGGACTTTATCCAGCGGATTAACGGCTTAAGCAGCCGCGATGAGGTGCGCGATACCCTGTTCAACGCCAGCTATCTGGTGCTGGGGCTGGGCGACGTCTACCTTGGCGCGCCCTGTGCCGTTCCGATCGATCCACGCCATCGCCTGCTGAGTTCCAAATACAGTCCGGCGCGCACCTTCACCGCCGAAGGTACCGTAGGGATCGGCGGCATGTACATGTGCATCTACGGCATGGATTCGCCCGGTGGCTATCAGCTGGTGGGCCGCACGCTGCCCATCTGGAACACCTTCCTGAAAAATCCGCAGTTCGCTACCGATGCGCCGTGGCTGCTGCGCTTCTTCGATCAGGTGCGCTTCTATCCGGTGAGTGAAACCGAACTGACCCAGCTGCGCGAAGATTTCCGCGAAGGCCGCGCCAGCCTTCGTATTGAAGAGACGCAGTTTGATTTTGCCGCCCACCAGCAGTTCCTCGCCGACCACGCCGCTGAAATTGCAGCGTTCCGCCAGCGCCAGGCCGCCGCCTTTGAACAGGAAGTGCAGCTATGGGCGCAGGAAGAGCAGAACGCGCCGCCGGAGGATGAAACGCGCGCCAGCGTCAGCGAAGAGGAGGAAAACGGGCTACCGGTGCAGGCGGATCTCAATGGCAACATCTGGAAAGTGCTGGTGCAGCCGGGCGACGAGGTCAGCGCCGGGCAGACGCTGATTATCGTGGAGGCGATGAAGATGGAGCTGGCGATTATCGCCCCGCAGGCCGGTCGTGTGACGCGGATTGCCTGCCAGGCGGGCCGTCCGGTCAGTCCTGGCGATAACCTGCTGTGGCTGGAATAAGGAGCGGTAATGACAACGCAACCCCACTCCCCTAAAGCCCGCCCGGAAGCGCTGGCGGAACGGGTTTATCAGGCGCTGAAGGACGATATCTTCGCCTTTCGCCTGATGCCCGGCGATCGCTTCAGCGAAAGCGAAATCGCCGGACGGATGGCGGTCAGCCGCACCCCGGTCCGTCAGGCGCTGTTCCGGCTGGAACGCGAAGGCTTTGTCGACGTCTGGTTTCGCAGCGGCTGGCAGATTAAGAACTTCGATTTCGCCTGGTTCGAATCGCTGTATGACCTGCGCACCGTGCTGGAGTGCGAGGCGGTCAAACGCCTCTGCGCCCTGCCCGCGCCGCAGTGTGCCGCGCTGTTAAACGAACTGAACCAGTTCTGGTGCGAGGCAGAGCCGCTTACAGAGGGCCTGGTGGTATCGCAGCATGACGAGGCATTTCACATGACGCTGGTGGCGGCAGCGGGTAACCCGGAGATGGCACGCATTCACGCCGAACTCACCGAGAAGATCCGCATTATCCGTCGGCTCGACTTCACTCGCGACGATCGCATCTGTGCCACTTATGAGGAACATGCACAGATTTTACAGGCGATTTTTCAGCAGCAGACCGCCGGGGCGCAACGCATCCTGACCGATCACATCGCCGTGAGTAAGGCGGAGGTCAGAAAGATCACGCTGCACCGTCTTCAGCAGGCCCGGCTCCAGCTCACCGAATAACACAACAACTACTCAGGGGTTTCAGATGATGAAAAGACGTTCGTTGATCAAGGCTTTCGCCCTCTCCGCCACCGTTGTCAGCATGGGGTTCGCCTGGAGTGTGCAGGCGGCTGACACCATCAAAGTGGGGATCATGCATTCGCTCTCCGGCACCATGGCGATTTCGGAAACGCCGCTGAAGGATGTGGCGCTGATGACCATTGATGAGATCAACGCCAAAGGGGGCGTGCTGGGGAAAAAGCTGGAGCCGGTGGTGGTCGATCCCGCCTCTAACTGGCCGCTGTTTGCCGAGAAGGCGCGGCAGCTGCTGACTCAGGATAAGGCGGCGGTGGTGTTTGGCTGCTGGACCTCGGTGTCGCGCAAATCGGTGCTGCCGGTGTTTGAAGAGCTGAACGGCCTGCTGTTCTACCCTGTGCAGTATGAAGGGGAAGAGATGTCACCCAACGTCTTCTATACCGGCGCTGCGCCTAACCAGCAGGCGATTCCGGCCGTGGAGTATCTGATGAGCGAAGATGGCGGCAGCGCGAAACGCTTCTTCCTGCTTGGCACCGACTATGTCTATCCGCGTACTACCAACAAGATCCTGCGCGCCTTCCTGCACAGCAAAGGCGTGGCGGATAAAGATATCGAAGAGGTCTACACGCCGTTTGGTTACAGCGACTACCAGACCATTGTCTCCAACATCAAAAAGTTTGCGGCTGGCGGCAAAACGGCCGTGGTTTCCACGATCAACGGCGACTCCAACGTGCCGTTCTATAAAGAGCTGGCGAACCAGGGGATTAAAGCCACTGACATTCCGGTGGTCGCCTTCTCGGTGGGCGAAGAGGAGCTGCGCGGCATCGACACCAAACCGCTGGTGGGTCAGTTAGCCGCCTGGAACTATTTCGAGTCTATCGATAATCCGACCAACGCGAAGTTTGTCGCCGACTACCGCGCATATGCCAAAGCACATAACCTGCCGAACGCCGCCACCGTCGTCACCAACGACCCGATGGAAGCGACCTATGTTGGCATTCATATGTGGGCGCAGGCGGTGGAAAAAGCGGGCACCACGGATGTGGACAAAGTGCGGGCGGCGATGGCCGGTCAGACCTTTAAAGCGCCGGATGGCTTTACCCTGACCATGGATCAGACCAACCATCATCTGCATAAGCCGGTCATGATTGGCGAAGTGGAAGAGAACGGCCAGTTCAGCGTGGTGTGGCAGACCGATCAGCCGGTACGCGCGCAGCCGTGGAGCCCGTACATTGCCGGTAACGACAAAAAACCCGATCACCCGGTGAAGACCGCGCAGTAATCGCGGGTTGCTGATAGATACGCAGCGTCACCCGCTGTGAAGCGGCAGCACGGCACCCCGCCGTGCTGCCCTCCCCTGACGAGGCTCCTTTTATGAATCTATGTCGCTGCTTTTTCAGCCTGCTGCTGCTGATGCCGCTGTTGGCCAGTGCCGGACCGGCGGCTGACTTTGCCGCCGCCAGCCGCAGTCAGCAGGCCACGCTGCTGCAGCAGTGGGCCGCCGCACCGGACAGCCATCGCCTGCCGCTGCTGGAAGCGCTGCATGCCGAAACGGTGGTCATCGACCAGAATAAACAGCCGTTCAGCCAGCAGGGATCCACGCTGCAGCCGCTGGATGCGGTGGCGCAGCCCACGGGAAACCTGAAAAAGCTGTTTATGAACAATCGCCTGCGCGTGCTGGTTAACAACGCGCTGGCCGCCCACCAGCTGGTGAGCAGCGATACGGCCCTGCGTCTGCGCGCAGCGCAGCAGCTGCAAAGTGAGGGCGTTGCCGACCAGCTGCTGCTGCTGGAGCAGCGTTTTGCCGCCGAGCAGGACAGCTGGGTCCATGCCGCACTGGCGCTGGCGCTGGCGAACCTGCAACTGGCAGATGGCGAGCCGATGGTGCGTCTGCGGGCGGTGAAACTGCTGGGTGAGTCCAGCGATCCCAATACGCAGGCCAGCCTGCAACGCCTGACTCAGCCCGCGAATGAACCGGACGCCACGGTACGGGCCGCCGCGGCGGAAAGTCTGCAACAGATTCAGAAACGGCTGATGTGGGGCGATCTGCTGGGGCAGGCTTTTAGCGGCCTGTCGCTGGGTTCCATACTGCTGCTGGCCGCGCTGGGTCTGGCGATCACCTATGGCCTGCTCGGGGTGATCAACATGGCGCACGGTGAAATGCTGATGCTCGGTGCTTACGCCACCTGGTGGGTACAGAGCCTGTTTCAGCAGTTTGCGCCGCACTATTTAGCCTGGTATCCGCTGCTGGCGCTGCCGGTCGCCTTTCTGGTTACCGCCGCCATCGGCATGGCGCTGGAACGCACGGTGATCCGCCATCTCTATGGCCGTCCGCTGGAGACGCTGCTCGCCACCTGGGGGATCAGCCTGATGCTGATCCAGCTGGTACGGGTGCTGTTCGGGGCGCAAAACCTGGAGGTGGCGAATCCGGCGTGGCTCTCCGGCGGCTTGCAGTTGCTGCCCAATCTGGTGCTGCCGTGGAACCGCATCGCGGTGATCCTGTTTGTGGTGTTTGTGCTGGCGCTCACCTGGCTGCTGCTGAACCGGACCCGCCTTGGCATGAACGTGCGCGCCGTGACCCAGAACCGCGCCATGGCGGATTGCTGCGGCGTGCCGACCGGCCGCGTCGATATGCTGGCGTTTGGACTCGGCTCGGGCATTGCCGGGCTGGGTGGCGTGGCGCTGTCGCAGCTCGGTAACGTCGGACCGGAGCTGGGCCAGGGCTACATTATCGACTCGTTCCTGGTGGTGGTGCTGGGTGGCGTCGGTCAGCTGGCGGGCACCGTGGTTGCCGCGTTCAGCCTGGGCATTCTCAACAAAGTGCTGGAGCCGCAGATTGGCGCCGTGCTGGGCAAGATCCTGATTCTGGTGATTATCGTGCTGTTTATTCAGAAACGTCCGCAGGGGCTGTTTGCGGTAAAAGGAAGGGTGACTGACTGATGACGCAACCCATCACGCTTCGCGTGGCGCGCACCGCGCCGCGCCTGACCATCAGCATTGGCCTGGCGATTACCGTGGTGCTCCTGGTGATGCCGTTTCTGGCCCTGCTGCCCGCTACGCATCCGCTGGCGATCTCCACCTATACCCTGACGCTGGTCGGCAAAATCCTCTGCTACGCGGTGGTCGCGGTGGCGCTGGATCTGGTGTGGGGCTACGCCGGACTGCTGTCGCTGGGCCACGGCCTCTTTTTCGCCCTGGGTGGATACGCCATGGGCATGTATCTGATGCGCCAGGCCGCAGGCGAGGGTTTACCCGCCTTTATGTCCTTTCTCTCCTGGCGTGAACTGCCCTGGTTCTGGACCGGCACCGACTATTTCGTCTGGGCGCTCTGCCTGAGCATGCTGGTGCCGGGCCTGCTGGCGCTGATTTTTGGCTTCTTCGCCTTTCGCTCGAAGATTAAAGGCGTCTACTTCTCCATCATGACCCAGGCGCTGACCTACGCCGGGATGCTGCTGTTCTTCCGCAACGAAACCGGTTTTGGCGGCAACAATGGCTTTACCGGCTTTACCACCCTGCTCGGCTTTTCGGTGACGGCAACCCCCACCCGTATCGGGCTGTTTATCGCCACGGTGCTGCTGCTGCTGCTGAGCCTGGCGATCGGCTTCGCCCTGGCGCGCAGCAAATTTGGCCGGGTGCTGACTGCGGTGCGGGATGCGGAGAACCGCCTGATGTTCTGTGGTTACGACCCGCGCGGTTTCAAGCTGTTTGTCTGGACGCTCTCCGCCGTGCTGTGCGGCCTGGCCGGGGCGCTCTATGTGCCGCAGGTCGGCATTATCAATCCGGGTGAGATGTCACCGGCCAACTCGATTGAAGCGGCAATCTGGGTGGCGCTGGGCGGACGCGGCACGCTGATAGGCCCGCTGCTGGGCGCGGCGATTGTGAACGGCGCACGCAGCTTCTTCACCGTCGCCTTTCCCGAATACTGGCTCTTTTTCCTGGGGCTGATGTTTATCCTGGTCACGCTGTTTCTGCCGCACGGCGTGATTGGCCTGCTGCGCCGGAGGAAAAAATGAGTGATGTCCTGTTTACCCAAACTCAGCTGGCGGATCGCCATCGGGTGCAGCGCGATCCGGTGCTACAACTGGAGAAGATCAGCGTGTCGTTTGAAGGCTTCCGGGCGCTGACCGATCTTTCGCTGCAGATCGGCGTCGGGGAACTGCGCTGCGTGATCGGCCCCAACGGTGCGGGCAAAACCACGCTGATGGATGTGATCACCGGCAAAACCCGGCCCGATGCCGGCCGGGTGATCTACGACCAGGACAGCGATCTGACCCGTCTCTCGCCGGTGGAGATCGCCCGCGCCGGGATCGGCCGCAAGTTCCAGAAGCCCACGGTGTTTGAGGCGTTAACCGTGTTCGAAAATCTGGAGATTGCGCTTAAAGCCGATAAATCGGTCTGGGCCAGCCTGTGCGCCCGCCTCAGCGGCGAACAGCGTGACCGCATTGATGAGGTGCTGAAACTGCTGCGGCTGGGCGGCGAACGCCAGCGTCGCGCGGGCCTGCTGTCGCATGGCCAGAAGCAGTTTCTGGAGATCGGCATGCTGCTGGTGCAGGAGCCGCATCTGCTGCTGCTGGATGAACCGGCCGCGGGTATGACCGATGCCGAAACGGACTACACCGCCGAGCTGTTCCGCAGCCTGGCGGGCAAGCATTCGCTGATGGTGGTGGAGCATGACATGGGCTTTGTCGAAACCATTGCCGACCACGTGACGGTGCTGCATCAGGGTCAGGTACTGGCCGAGGGTTCGCTGCGCGACGTGCAGGCCAACGAGCAGGTTATCGACGTTTATCTGGGGCGCTGAAATGTTACAGGTTACTGAACTGAATCAATATTATGGCGGCAGTCATATTCTGCGCGGCCTGTCGTTTGAGGTAAAGATTGGCGAAATCACCTGTCTGCTGGGGCGCAATGGTGTGGGGAAGACCACGCTGCTGAAATGCCTGATGGGGCTGATCCCGGCGAAGTCGGGCGAGATTCACTGGCAGCAGCAGCGCATGAATGGCCGCAAGCCGCACCAGCGGGTGCAGGCTGGCATCGCCTGGGTGCCCCAGGGGCGGGAAATCTTTCCGCGTCTGACGGTGGAAGAGAATCTTCTGATGGGCCTGTCACGCTTTCCGGCTGCGCAGGCGCGTGAAGTGCCGGAGGAGATCTACCAGCTCTTTCCGGTGCTGCTGGCGATGAAGTCACGCCGGGGCGGCGACCTCTCTGGCGGTCAGCAGCAGCAGCTGGCGATTGGCCGGGCGCTGGCCTGTCGGCCCCAGCTGTTGATCCTTGATGAGCCGACCGAAGGGATCCAGCCTTCGGTGATCAAAGAGATCGGCGCGGTGATCCGCCAGCTGGCGCAACGGGGAGATATGGCGATCCTGCTGGTGGAGCAGTTTTATGACTTCGCGGCGGAGCTGGCGGACAGCTATCTGGTGATGTCGCGCGGAGAAATTGTGCAGCGTGGCCGCGGTGACACCATGGAAGCAGAGGGTGTGCGCGGCCTGGTGGCGATTTGAACCCGGCTCAGAGTAAGCCGGTCTCGACAGAAAAGTGGCGCTGTTCACCGTGCGCCAGGGTGATCAGCGTGCCAGCCTGCTGCGCGGCAAGAGAGCCCTCTGGCCGGCAGGTGGCGGGCAGAATATAGGCCGCCACCTGCTGATCGTGGTTGTGCAGCAGCCAGCGAGTGGCGTGCGGGAACTGTGCGGTAGAGAAGCGCGTCATCAGCGCATAGCCCTGCGGCGCATGCAACTCAAACTGCACCTCATCGCCATACTGCGGCAGATCGTCCGCGAAGAAGACGATCTCCGGATCGCAGAGCTGCGGCTGATCGAGCTGCTGTAAAGCCTGCGGATCGCGCGCCAGCCGATCGGTGTAATCCCGCCAGGCGGGCGTTGGTCGCAGATGCGCCGGGATCGAGCGACGCAGCTGGAATGCCTGTTCGGGGATCGACTGCCGGAAGCGGCCCTGATCGATCCATGCGCTGTTGAGGTGACACATATACTGCAGCGGCATCGGCGCGCCAGCCAGATTAGTGACTGTCATTTCAATCGTCAGCCGGGACTGATCGGCCGGAATGCGGACGGCGGGTGCGGCCAGGTAGTGATGGCCGAAGCCTTTGACATATTCACACTCCCCTTCCAGCGACAGCGTCTGATCCTCCAGCACCAGCCAGGCGCTGTCCATGCGGGCGCAGGCCATCTCACCGTGCAGCGGATGATCGTCCTCTGGTGAGGGACAGCCGTTGGCCAGCAGTCCCGAATGAAACGCGAAACAGCCATAGGTGTCGATGATCGAATTTGCGGGCAGTGGCTGCTTAAAGCTGTGGCCCATGGTCAGGTTATGATCGTCGAACTCTGCGTCCCAGATCATCTGCCCGAGAAACGGCAGCACGGTCACGCTGCCGCGTCGGTTATGAATGCGCACCGCCTCAATGCCCGCCGGATAACGAAACAGCTCAACCCGGAAATCATCGCTCTCCAGCAGCACCCAGGGTGTGGTGTGAAACTGTTCACGCGCTAAGGGTAAACGGGTTTTCATGGTAACTCCTCCGCCAGACGACCGGTCGCAACCGGCTGTTTTTTATGGCGCAGTTCGCCATAGAAGTAGAATCCGACCCAGGCGAAACAGAGCAGCGAGACGCCAAATGCCAGCTGCATAGAACCCAGTGAGTCCGAAACCAGGCCCTGCAGCGCCGGGACAAAGGCCGCACCGACAATCGCCATCACGATAAACGCGCCCGCGACTTCGGTGTATTTGTTATCGACCGTCGCCAGCGTTCCCGCGTAGATCGTCGCCCAGCAGGGACCAAACAGCACGCTGACAAAAACGGCGGCGTAGACGGCGGTAAAGTTCGGCACCAGCATCACATAAGCCAGCGTCAGCACGCCCAGCACCGAATAGGCAATCAGCACCTTCTCTGCGCGGAAACGGGTCATCAGGAAGTTCGCCACGAACTTGCCGATAAAGAAGCAGATGAAGCTGTAGATCATAAAGTTTGAGGCGTGACGTTCATTAGTCGCCCCCAGCGTTAGCGCCAGACGAATGGTAAACGACCAGACGGCCACCTGCATGCCGACATAGAGGAACTGAGTCACAATTCCGCGTTTAAAGTGTCGGTTGCCAGCCAGATAGCGGAAAGTCTCGCCCAGCGAGGGGCGCGACCTCTCGCTGCTTTCGGGTTTACAGCGCGGATAGCGGGTGAACATAAACAGCAGCATCACCACCACCAGCACCATCACCAGATATTTGTAGGGCTCCAGCGTGTGTTCCAGCATCGTCAGGCGGAACGCATGCGCCTGCTCTGCCGTCATGGTCGCCATCTGACTCTCCAGGCTGTCGCCCTCCTGGAACACCAGATATTTACCCAGCACGATCCCCATCAGCGCACCGATCGGATAGAAGGTCTGGCTGACGTTGAGGCGGAGCGTGGCGTGATCACGATGGCCAATCATCGAGCTGTAGGTGTTGGCGGCGGTTTCCAGGAAACTCAGGCCGATGGCGATGGCAAATATCGCCGCCAGGAACATGGTGTAGGTCGCCATGTGCGAGGCGGGATAGAAGGCGATACAGCCGGCAATGTAGAGCGCCAGGCCGATCATGATCGCCATCTTGTAACTGGTCTTGCGGATCACCAGCGACGCGGGGATCGCAATCAGAAAATAGCCGCCATAAAAGGCACTCTGCACCAGCGCACTGGCAAAGTCGCTCAGGGCAAATACGCTTTTAAACTGGGTGATCAGGATATCGTTAAGACTCGCCGCACAGCCCCAGAGCGGAAAGAGGCACGACAGCAGAATGAACTGGAACAGCGGCGTTTTATTCAGATAGCCATCAGATTGCTGAACAATTTTCTGTTGCATGGCAGAACCTCAGTTACGGTTGAGAAAGCGCTGGAAACTCTCTGCGTCGGGATAGGCGCGCTGGGTGCCGCGCCCGGTGACGCTGCAGGCGGCATAGGCAGACGCCTGGGTCATGGCGGCTGCCACATCGCCGGTTTCCACCAGCAGATACGCAAAGCAGCCGATAAAGGCATCGCCCGCGCCGCTGGTGTCTACCGCCTGAACCGGTGTGGCATCCACGCGATGGATCTCGTCGCCGCTCATCCAGACCGATCCCCGGCTGCCCAGGGTGATGATCAGATTTTTAAGGCCGCGTTTCAGCAGCGACTGTCCGGCGAGGATCACCTCTTCATCGCTGCTGACCGGCAGGCCGGTGAGGATCTCCAGCTCGGTTTCGTTGGGCATAAAGAAGTCGCATTTGCAGGCGTAATCAATATCAAGCGTGGCGACGGCCGGCGCCGGATTAAGGATCACTGTGATCTGATGCTGGCGGGCAAAATCGATGGCGTAATAGACCGTCTCCAGCGGGATCTCCAGCTGCAGGATGATCAGCTGGCAGGCTTTCAGCGCCTCTGCCGCGTCGTCGATATCGGCCGGTTTCAGCTGCTGGTTAGCACCTTTGATAATCAGAATCCGGTTCTGCGACTGGTCATCGACAAAAATCGGTGCCACGCCGCTGGAGGTGCCTGGTGCGGTGGTGACGAAGCGCATGTCCACGCCCTGCTGCTGAAGATTTGCAACGGTGTTCGGAGCAAAGAGATCGTCACCGACCTTGCTGACCATCATCACGTTGCCGCCCATTTTTGCCGCCGCGACCGCCTGGTTGGCCCCTTTACCGCCGCAGCCAATGGCAAAGTCGGGCGCTTCAAGGGTTTCGCCCGCTTTCGGCAGGCTGTTGGTATAGGTAATCAGATCGACCATGTTTGAGCCGATGACCGCAATTGTCATGACCTTTTCTCCCGGATGTTTTTTAAACTTAAAATGTTATTAAAGTAACAATAACAATTCTTAAAGGTTAAATATGTGACAAAAACCACATCCTGACACGGTGGTGATGGGCGAACAACGGCATGCAATGGGATTTTCAGTGTTATTATTATAACAATCTAACATCATTGAACGCGGATGGTGAAAGCCACAACCGCCCGCGGTGATGTGCCGATATCACCACGCGCTGACAGCACGGCGGAGGTTTGCGGCCCTCACGGAATGCGGGTAAGATTGACTGCCAGCCTGGCGGATGAGACGCAACTCATTCAAATCTGTGAGGTTTGTAGCGTATTGACGTCGATCCCGGCGTCTTTCCTCCGCACTGCAGGATAGGGAACAGAGAGATGACCATGGAAACCCGGCGCGACGAACGCATTCACAAGCTGACGCAGGCGCTGAAACGCACCGACAAACTGCATCTGAAAGATGCGGCCCAGCTGCTCGGCGTCTCAGAGATGACGGTTCGCCGCGATTTAACCGAGCCGGGCTCCAGCGTGGTCCTGCTGGGCGGCTATATCGTCAGCGATCCGAAAAGTCATGCCAGCCACTATTTTGTCAGCGATCAGCATGGCCAGAATGCCGCCAGAAAGCAGCGACTGGCACAGGCGGCCGCCAGCCTGATCAACGAGAACGATACGGTCTTTTTTGACTGCGGCACCACCCTGCCCTACATCGTGGATGCGATTCCCGACACTCTGTCGTTTACCGCCATCTGCTGCGCCATGAATACCTTTCTGACCCTGAAAGAGAAACCGGCCTGTAACGTGATTCTCAGCGGCGGTGAATTTCATGCCGACAACGCGCTGTTTACGCCGATTGGCGTGCATACCATCCTTGACGATCTCTGCCCGACGCTGGCCTTTATCTCTGCGGCGGGCATCGACAAAGATCAGGGCGCGACCTGCTACAACACCAATGAGCTGATGATGAAACATCACGCCATGCTGCGCGCCCGAAAGTCGGTGCTGGTGGCTGACAGCAGTAAATATGGCAAGGTGCTGCCTGCCCGCATCGCCGAGCTGCAGCGCTTTGATCTGCTGGTGAGTGACAGCGCGCCCGATCAGGCGTTGCAAAACTGGCTGGCCCAGCAGGCGATCCCGCTGCGCCTGCCCTGACGCCTCTTTCTGACATCCTCTCCTGACCCTGTCAGCGATTGAGCGTGGAAATCAGTCAGTTATGCCTGGCATCGCCCGGCATCGGCTCCGCCACGCTAATATTCGCCGCCCCCCGGCTGGGATTAAACGGTGAAAAAGGCTAAACTTCGACATCATTCAAACGACCAACAGACCCAGAGGCTCAAACCAACGTGGCTCAATTCGTCTATAGCATGCATCGCGTCGGCAAAGTGGTTCCGCCGAAGCGACATATCCTGAAAAACATCTCGCTCAGCTTCTTCCCTGGCGCAAAAATTGGCGTACTCGGCCTGAACGGCGCGGGTAAATCTACCCTGCTGCGCATCATGGCCGGCATCGATAAAGATATCGAAGGGGAAGCGCGTCCGCAGCCAGGCCTCAAGATTGGCTACCTGCCGCAGGAACCGCAGCTTAACCTTGAACACACCGTGCGTGAGTCGGTAGAAGAAGCGCTGTCAGAAGTCGTTGGCGCACTGAAGCGTCTCGACGAAGTCTATGCGCTCTATGCTGAAGAAGGTGCAGACTTCGACAAACTGGCCGCTGAACAGGGCCGTCTGGAAGAGATCATCCAGGCTCACGATGGTCACAACCTGAATACCCAGCTGGAACGTGCTGCCGATGCGCTGCGCCTGCCTGACTGGGACGCGAAAATCGCCACCCTTTCCGGTGGTGAACGTCGTCGCGTCGCCCTCTGCCGCCTGCTGCTGGAAAAACCAGACATGCTGCTGCTGGACGAACCAACGAACCACCTGGACGCCGAATCTGTCGCCTGGCTGGAGCGCTTCCTGCACGACTTCGAAGGCACCGTCGTCGCGATTACGCATGACCGTTACTTCCTGGATAACGTTGCAGGCTGGATTCTGGAACTTGACCGCGGTGAAGGGATTCCGTGGGAAGGTAACTACTCCTCCTGGCTGGAGCAGAAAGATGCGCGTCTGGCGCAGGAAGCCTCCTCTGAAGCCGCTCGTCGCAAGTCGATTGAGAAAGAGCTGGAGTGGGTACGCAAAGGGCCAAAAGGCCAGCAGTCTAAAGGCAAAGCCCGTCTGGCACGCTTTGAAGAGCTGAACAACACCGATTACCAGAAACGTAACGAAACCAACGAACTGTTCATTCCGCCAGGTGCCCGTCTGGGTGACAAAGTGCTGGAAGTCAGCAATCTGCGTAAGTCTTATGGCGACCGTGTGCTGATTGACGATCTCTCGTTCTCGGTACCGAAAGGCGCGATTGTCGGGATTATCGGTCCAAACGGCGCGGGTAAATCAACGCTGTTCCGCATGATGTCTGGTCAGGAACAACCTGATTCTGGCGAGATTGTACTGGGTGAAACCGTCAAGCTGGCCTCTGTGGATCAGTTCCGCGACAGCATGGATAACGCCAAAACCGTGTGGGAAGAAGTTTCCGGCGGTCAGGACATCATGCGCATCGGTAACACCGAGATGCCAAGCCGCGCCTATGTCGGCCGCTTTAACTTTAAAGGCGTCGATCAGGGCAAACGCGTAGGCGAACTGTCGGGTGGTGAGCGTGGTCGTCTGCACCTCGCGAAGCTGCTGCAGGTTGGCGGCAACATGCTGCTGCTCGATGAGCCAACCAACGACCTGGACATTGAAACCCTGCGCGCGCTGGAAAACGCCCTGCTGGAGTTCCCGGGTTGTGCCATGGTGATCTCGCATGACCGCTGGTTCCTGGACCGTATCGCCACGCACATCCTGGATTATCAGGATGAGGGCAATATCGAATTCTTCGAAGGTAACTTTACCGAATATGAAGAGTACAAGAAGCGTACCCTCGGCGCCGAAGCGCTGGAGCCGAAGCGCATCAAGTACAAGCGTATGACGAAGTAACGATGTCAGGGGGAGGCTCAGGCCTCCTCCTGCTTTACCAGTGACGTTTTAAGGGCTGAATGCAATGAAGAAAAAAGCTGAGCGGCCAGTGGCTAAAAAAGCTGAAGCGATTTATGAAGCCACTAAAGTCGCAAACTTTGCCGCAAGTTCCCTGCTGGAGGGGATACGTATTTCAGCAGATGCTGAATTATCGACCCTGGAACAGGTTCGACGCCGCTATAAGCAGTAGCAGGAAGCCAACGTGAATCGTTATCTTGTCTGGCGAGATCACTACTGTTATCCCGATTCCGATGTGCTGATCAATCGCTATGATATTCGCGAACAAACCCTGCTGGATCAGGCTGAGCGTGCTGTTACCGCGCTGACCATTCACACCATTAAGCTCTCTCATCCTCCTTTTACCCTTCAGTCACTGTGTCACATTCATTACTGCCTGTTTAACGAGCTTTATAGCTGGGCGGGGCAGATACGTGATATCTCTATCAGCAAAGGAGAGACCCGCTTTTGCCAGCCCGCTTTTATTCTGCGTGAAGCGGAGAAATTATTTGCAAAACTGGCGTGCGAAAGATGGCTTGAGCAGACTGACCATGAAGCTTTTTGTCATCAGGTTGCCTGGTATTACTGCGAGTTCAATATCCTGCATCCCTTTCGGGAAGGAAACGGTCGGGCATTACGCATTCTGTTCGAGCATATCATTCTTCACGCAGGCTATCAGGTGAGCTGGGAAGGCGTGAGCCCCAGCGACTGGTTAGCGGCAAATATCGCAGGTTACCAGAGTGGCCCGGAAAAAATGGCGGCACTCTTCCTGCGCCACATTGTACCGGTCAGCGATAAAACTCCCTGAACACCGGTGACTGCAGCGCGAACTCAATAAATCGCGCCAGCGCAGGTGAATTCAGTTTACGGCCCGGATAGACCAGCCACAGCTCATTCCCCTCGATTTCCCATTCCGGCAATACCGGCACCAGCCGGGGATCCGCCATCGCCCCGTCGGTCAGAAAGTGCGGCAGCAGCGTAATGCCCGCATCGCCCAGCGCAGATTCGCGCGCATAGAGTAAATTATCCGTGAGATGGCCTGGCGGCAGCAGCCAGCGGTAGAACTCGTCATCGCGCTGCAACACCCATTCATTCCAGGCACGATGTGCTATACAGCGGTGGGCAGACAGCTGCTGTGGATGAACCAGCGGCGGATGCTGATCAAGATAGCGCTGTGATGCAACCAGCAGTCGCGGGCAGTTGCCTATCCGGCGGCCAATCAGCGAGGACTCCTGCGGCTGACCGGTGCGCAGCGCCACATCAAAGCCCTCCTGCACCAGATCACGCATCTCATCGGAGATCGAGACATCCAGCGTCACATCGGGATAGAGACGTAAAAACGCCGCGTTACAGCGCGCCAGCAGCGTGGCACCAATCCCCGCCGGGCTGGTGATGCGCAGACGCCCGCTGGGGTTTTCGCGCAGGCTGGCGATCGCCTGATCGGCGCGTTCACTGGCCTGCATCATCTCCTGGCAATGCAGCAGATAGCGCTCACCGGCAAAGGTCAGATTGAGCTGGCGGGTGGTGCGGTTCAGCAACCGAATTCCCAGCCGCTGCTCCAGCTGGCTGATGCGCTGACTGACGCTCGATTTTGGCAGCCCTGCGCGTTCTGCCGCGCCGGTAAAGCTGCCGCACTCCGCCACCAGCGCAAACAGTGCCATATCCTGCCACTGACGAAATGCCATTGTTCACCTCAGACGAACACTCTATGAAAAATTGTCCATCTTATCACTGCTAAAATCAGGTTCTACACTTAAAGCCTGTTCCGAATCATCAGCCAGTCTGCCACGGACAGCGTGGCACAGCCCCTGCGGAGTGTGAGCACTCTTCAGGGCCAGAATGGCAACCACCAGATCCAGGCTTCCAGCCTGACTAAACAGGAAAAATTTATGTCTATTCGCGCTATCGCAATTAATCCGGAAAGTCCTGAAAACTTCACTGAAATTTTCCCTGTCACCCCAGCGCCAGGGGAGTATGACCTGCGGGTCGAAGTCAAAGCCGCGTCGGTCAACCCGGTCGATACCAAGGTTCACAAAGGGGCGAAGAAGAACGGATTAGAGCAGCCACGCATCCTCGGCTGGGATGCCAGCGGTGTGGTGCTGGAAGTGGGCAGCAAAGTCAGCAACTTTAAGCCAGGCGATAAAGTTTTTTATGCGGGTGACCTGACCCGTCCTGGCAGTAACAGCACCGAGCAGCTGGTTGACTCACGCATCACCGGTCACAAGCCAGAGAGCCTGGACTGGGCGCAGTCGGCCGCGATCCCGCTGACGGCCCTGACCGCCTGGGAAGGACTGTTTGAGCGACTGAACCTGGAGTCAGCAACGGAAGATCAGACGCTGCTGATCGTGGGCGGCGCAGGCGGCGTCGGATCGCTGGCGATCCCGCTGGCGAAACTGCGCAGCAAGGTGAAGATCATTGCCACCGCTTCGCGTGAAGATTCCGCGCAGTGGTGCCGCGATCGTGGCGCCGATCTGGTGATCAACTACAAAGATATGATTGGAGAGCTGGAAAAACAGGGCATTAAGCAGGTCGATTATATCTTCTGCCTCAATGATACCGACGGTCACTGGGAAACCATGGCAAAGCTTATCGCCCCGCAGGGCCATATCTGCACCATCGTGGAAAACGAACATCCGCTGTCGATGGATCAGCTGAAGCTGAAGAGTGCCGCACTGCATTTCGAGCTGATGTACACCCGCAGCATGTTTAACACGCCGGATATGGCGCGTCAGGGTGAGATTCTGGATGCGGTTTCGGCGTTGCTGGATGAAGGTAAGCTGCAAACCACACTGAGCGAGACGCTGCACGGCTTAAGCGTTGAGACCTTAACCGCTGCCCATCAGCGCGTACTGGAAGGCCACATGCGCGGTAAAGTAGTGATGGTGTATTAATGCGCTGACCCGGCTGCCCTGCGGCAGACCGGGTTACAGCATGCGTTACGGCTGGGCGTTTTTCTCGCCCAGCATCGCTTTCACCAGTTCAATGCAGCGCAGGAACCGGGTGTCATAATCATCTTCCTGCACGTGCAGGAATTCGATGTTGTTTTCCCGCAGCATCGTCACCAGCATCGACTGAAATTCCCGGCGATCCACGGAACTGCCCAGGCTGCGCAAGCCATCGGCAACCCACGGCACGTTGTTCTCCAGCAGAATCACCAGATCAAAGCGATATTCATCGATCAGTGCCTGCACAAACGGATGTTCACGCCCCTCATACTTCAGACAAAACGCCTGCGTGGTCACAAAGTCGGTGTCGATAAAGGCCACTTTATTGGCATATTTAACCGCGAAATCGATGTACTGCGCCTGGCCCAGCGCGATCTTGTCGTAATCTGAATATTGCAGCGCCATTTCATCACCGCCCAGGTGGGAAAAGACATAGTCGCGGCCATATTCCCAGGCACTGGTGGTATTGAAGATGTTGGCGAGTTTATTCACCAGCGTCGATTTACCGCTCGACTCCCCGCCGAGGATCGCCACGGTGCGCACAAAGAAAGGTTTCACTTCGGTCGGGATGTAATCCCAGAAGCGGAACGGATCCTGACGGATCTGCGCGCCGCTGATGCTCATAAAGGATCGGCTGGGATCGACCAGTACGGTCTGAATGCCCAGATGCTGCTGATACATCTCCGCATCGGGCGCTTCGCTGGTGTAGATGCAGTCCGGCGCAATACCGTGCTCGCTGAGAAACGCGCTGACGCCCTTACTCCAGACATCCCAGCCGTGTGGATAGGGCTCAATCCCCTCCTCATCAAAGGCGTGAATGCGGATATTTTTCTGATACTTAAAGGTCTGCAGCAGCCAGCGCAGGCGATCGCTGACCGTGGGCTGTTGTGACATCGCGCTGTTCTCAAACAGTTCGCGGTCACGTGGCTCGTCGTAGCCCATAATGATATGCAGCTCATCGACCTGGCTACAGGCGCGCTGAATCAGATAGATATGGCCGGTGTGCAGCGGATAGAATTTACCAAACACCACGCCGACCGTTTTATCGCGGCGCGGAAACTCCAGACCCAGAAAACGGTGCAGCGCCTCCAGCTTTTGCGCGCTGGGGCTTTTGATTTTGGCATTGAGCAACTGGCTCAGATAGCCTTTGGTCATGCCGCTGGCATCAGCGACCTGTTGCAGCGTGTGGCCCTGCTGGCGAATGGCCGTTTTCAGATAATCAAACGACGACATGTCGTGCCTCCTGCATCAATGCGGTTAAGGTGGGAGCGGCCTGCCAGCGGCTTTTCGCTGGCGGCCGCAGGCGCGTTACAGATCGTCCAGAATCGCCAGCGCATCGGCCAGCTTCTTCGCGCTGAAAACCTGCATCCCGGCAATCGGTTTTTTCGGTGCATTCCCTGCCGGCACAATGGCGCGTTTGAAGCCATGCTTCGCCGCTTCAGCGATGCGCTCCTGACCGCTGGGCACCGGACGGATTTCGCCCGCCAGTCCCACTTCGCCGAAGATCACCAGATCCTGCGGCAACGGACGATCGCGCAGGCTCGACACCATCGACAGCATCAGCGCCAGGTCTGCACTGGTTTCGGTGACTTTGACGCCGCCGACCACGTTAACGAACACATCCTGATCGGCCATCTGCAATCCGCCGTGCCGGTGCAGCACCGCCAGCAGAATCGCCAGACGGTTCTGCTCCAGACCCACTGCCACGCGGCGTGGATTGCCCATCATCGAGTGATCGACCAGCGCCTGAATCTCCACCAGCAGCGGTCGCGTTCCCTCCCACAGCACCATCACCGAACTGCCCGAGGTGATCTCTTCGCCGCGCGACAGGAAAATAGCTGACGGGTTGCTGACTTCACGCATGCCCTGCTCGGTCATGGCAAACACACCCAGTTCATTGACCGCGCCGAAGCGGTTTTTATGACTGCGCAGGGTGCGGAAGCGGGAATCGGCATCGCCATCCAGCAGCACTGAACAGTCGATACAGTGTTCCAGCACTTTCGGTCCGGCCAGGGAGCCATCTTTGGTAACGTGACCAACCATGATGATCGCCACGCCGCGCGTCTTGGCGAAGCGCGTCAGGTAAGCGGCGGTTTCACGCACCTGGGCGACGCTGCCCGGCGATGACTGGATCTCCGCCATGTGCATCACCTGGATCGAGTCGATCACCATCAGTTGCGGCTGCTCCTGTTCGGCGATCAGGCAGATCTGCTCAATGCTGGTTTCCGACAGCATATTCACATTTTCGGTAGGTAATCCCAGACGATGGGCGCGCATCGCCACCTGCTGCAGTGACTCTTCACCGGTGACATACAGGGTTTTCATCCCCTCTGACAACCGGCACATCACCTGCAGCAGCAGCGTGGATTTGCCTGCGCCGGGGCTGCCGCCAATCAGAATGGCGCTGCCCGGCACCACCCCGCCGCCCAGCACCCGGTCAAACTCTTTGAAGCTGGTCGAGAAGCGCGGTAACGCCTCCAGGCTGATTTCAGAGAGCTTCTGCACCCGGCTGGTGCCGGCGCTGCCGGCATAGCCACTCAGGCGCTCGTTACGCGCAGCCGCGGGCGAGGCGGCAATGCGCACCTCGGTGATGGTGTTCCAGGCGTGACAGGCGCTGCACTGCCCCTGCCAGCGTGGGTAATCTGCGCCACATTCGTTACAGACAAATGCGCGTTTTGCCGCTTTGGCCAAATCAATACCTCAGTTAACGCTCTTCGTGGATCAGGCTGCCGGTGAGGATGCAGAACACCCCCATTAAATCGGCATGGCGAATGGTGACCGCAGTCTGCTCATTCACCTTAGGTTTAGCATGGAACGCAATGCCCAGCGCTGAGGCTTTGATCATCAGCAGGTCATTGGCACCATCGCCGATCGCCACCGTCTGTTCCGGCGCGATGTCAAAACGCTGCGCCAGCTTCTTCAGGGTATCGGCTTTGTATTGTGCGTCGACAATCGGTCCCAGCACGTTGCCGGTCAGTTTGCCGTCGCGAATTTCGAGTTCATTAGCGACCACCGCCGACAGATGCAGCTTGTCGCGCAGGTATTCGGCGTAGTAGGTAAAGCCGCCAGACGCGATGGCAACCTGCCAGCCCAGCGCCTGCAGCTTCTGCGTCAGGGTGGTTAAGCCAGGCATCAGCGGCAGGGCATCACGCACCTGTTTCAGAATATTGGCGTCTGCCCCCTGCAGCGTGGCCACGCGCTGACGCAGGCTGGCGGTGAAGTCGAGTTCGCCGCGCATCGCACGTTCCGTGACTTCCGCCACCTGCTCGCCACAGCCCGCCAGTTTTGCAATCTCATCGATGCACTCGATCTGAATCGCGGTGGAGTCCATATCCATCACCAGCAGGCCTGGCGTTTTGAGATGCGGAATTCTGCCCAGCGGCGCGACATCCAGTCCGGCGTCGTGCGCCAGCTTGCTGGCAAACGGCGTCAGCGATCCCGCCAGGCGAATCACCTGATACTCATCGACGTTCCAGGCGCTGACGATCACCATGGCGGCACCCAACTGGTGCTGGTAATCGGTCAGCCGCTGCTTATCCAGCCCGCGACCATACAGCAGCCAGCCGGTACGGCCAGCGCGATAATCCAGCGGCATCACTTCATCACCGCTAAGAGAAAGGGGCAAACCCGGCCAGAGGGAGACATCGGCGGGAAGATCGCACCAGGTTAAACGATTTGGCATCAGAGCTCCTGTAGGGACAACAAAACCACGCAAGAGGCTACCTTGTCTGCGCCGCTTCTGGCAACATAATCTCCAGGCTTTCTGTTGTGATATGACCCGGATGATTAATGGCTAAAACCGCACTGAAATTTCGCTTACATCGTACCGTGATCGTTCTCATCTCGATGGCGCTGCTGGTCGTGCTGATGCAGGGCGCATCCTGGTTCAGCCTCGGCCATCAGGCGGCACGTTCTGAACAGGTCGAGGAGCTGGCGCATACGCTGACCAGCCAGGTGGCGTTCAGCCTTAAGCCGTTGATGGACAACAGTGAAAATAACCGGACTCAGATAGAAGCCATTCTTAATCAGATGACGGCTAACAGCCGTATTCTGGATGCATCGGTCTATGACGGCGACGGCAGCCTGGTGGCGCACAGCGGTGAAAACATCAATGTCCGCGATCGGCTGGCGCTCGACGGCCAGCGCGCAGGCAGCTATTTCAACCATCAGATTGTGCAGCCGCTGGCCGGAAACGAGGGTCCGCTGGGCTTTTTGCGCGTGACGCTGGATACCCACGTGCTGGTCACCGACTCGCATCAGGTCGATAACACCACCAATATTCTGCGTCTGATGATGCTGCTGGCGCTGGCTATCGGCATTATTCTCTCACGCACTCTGCTGCGCCACCGCCGCACCCGCTGGCAGCAGTCGCCGTTCCTGCTCACCGCCAGCACCCCGGTGAAAGAGGATCGGGATGAGGACGACGAGAAGAAAGAGTAACGCTCCGGCTGCGGTAAAGATAAAACAAAAAAGGCCCGCACAACGGTAATGCTGGTCAGTTAAGACTAGATTTGTAAAGGCTGTCACGGTCAGACGTGGCAGCTTTTTTTATGGGCGAGCGAGCCGCAGTGCGGGCCAGCGCACCTCTGCTGCTGCCGGGCCGTCC
>NZ_JBLWNV010000022.1:0-42298 GCF_048452805.1 Pantoea sp. K16
TGGTAGTGTGGGGTCTCCCCATGCGAGAGTAGGGAACTGCCAGGCATCAAATAAGAGAGAGCCCTTTGCGTATGCGAAGGGCTTTTTTCGTTGTGGCAAACCGCGATAAAACTCCCTCTTCACAGCGTATCTGTCTGTCTATTCATAACAGCAACAGGTCAGTAAGCATATTAAAGCGGCTGTTCAGGCCATAAAAAAACCCGGCACCAGGCCGGGTAGTGAGATAACTGAACGTCTGATCAGTGAATAACCTGCGATAGAAACGCCCGGGTACGCTCCGATTTTGGATTCGCAAAGAACTCCTGCGGTGGCGCGACTTCGACGATCTCTCCCCGATCCATAAAGATCACCCGGTCAGCCACCGTTCGGGCAAAGCCCATCTCATGGGTGACGCACAGCATAGTCATCCCATCCTCAGCCAGACCAATCATCGTATCCAGCACCTCTTTAACCATCTCAGGATCCAGCGCTGACGTGGGCTCATCAAACAGCATAATTTTGGGCTTCATACAGAGTGAGCGGGCGATGGCGACACGCTGCTGCTGTCCGCCAGAGAGCTGGCCCGGAAACTTATGTGCATGCTCGGCAATACGCACGCGTTGCAGATAGTGCATGGCCAGCTCATCAGCTTCCTTCTTTGGAATCTTTCTTACCCAGGAAGGTGCCAGCGTGCAGTTTTGCAGTACGGTCAGATGCGGAAAGAGATTGAAGTGCTGGAAGACCATACCGACTTCGGTGCGCACGCGCTCAATGTTACGAACGTCATCATTAAGATGGATACCGTCAACAACAATGCGGCCCTGCTGATGCTCTTCCAGATGGTTGATACAGCGGATCGTCGTCGATTTGCCGGAGCCGGAAGGTCCGCACAGTACGATGCGTTCACGGGGTTTAACCTGCAGGTTGATGTCTTTCAGTACATGGAATTGCCCGTACCATTTATTCACGTTCTCAAGCGAGATCATCAACGCGTCGGAAGAGTGTGTCATAGAGTCAGTCATGTAAAACCTCAGTGCGATGTACGCCCGGTGTGAAAGCGCTTTTCCAGATACTGGCTGTAGCGCGACATGCTAAAACAGAAGATCCAATAGACCAGTGCAGCAAAGACATAACCTTCGGTCGACATCCCCAGCCAGGTCGGATCGACCGTTGCCTGCTGGACGCTGCTGAACAGATCGAAAAGACCAATGATGATGACCAGGCTGGTATCTTTAAACAGTGCGATGATGGTATTGACCAGGCCGGGAATAGTGAGCTTCAGCGCCTGGGGCAGAATAACCAGCATCTGCGTCTTCCAGTAGCCCAGCGCCAGAGATTCGGCTGCTTCGTACTGACCTTTCGGCAGTGCCTGCAGGCCACCGCGAACCACCTCTGCCACATAGGCGGACTGGAACAGAATGACGCCGACCAGCGCGCGCACCAGCTTGTCGATGTTAGTGCCTTCAGACATAAACAGCGGCAGCATCACGGATGACATAAACAGCACGGTAATCAGCGGCACGCCGCGCCAGAACTCAATAAAGATAATCGACAGCGTGCGCACGACCGGCATGCGTGAGCGACGGCCCAGCGCCAGCAAAATACCCAGCGGCAGCGCACCGGCAATACCCACTGACGCAATAATCAGCGTCAGCGTTAATCCGCCCCATTGACGTGTTTCGACACGTTCCAGCCCCAGATAGCCGCCATACAGCAGAAACCAGACAATCACCGGATAGATGACAGCCCAGGCAGCAATGTAGCGTCCACGATACGGCAGGCTCTTCAGGAACATCGGCACAATCGACAACAGGCCGATCACCAGCGCCAGGTTAATACGCCAGCGCAATTCATGCGGGTAAAGCCCATACATGAACTGGCCGAAACGAGCATGGATAAAGACCCAACAGGCACCCTCTTTGGTGCAATCGGCGCGCGTGGTGCCGATCCAGTTTGCCTGAAAGACCAGCCAGTTCAGCGCGGGTGGAATGACGTGCCAGATAACCCAGATGCAAAACAGCGTCAGTAGCGTATTAAACCAGCTGGAAAACAGGTTTTTACGAGCCCAAAACCAGGCGCGACTGACCAGAGTCGTCGGGACGGGGGGCGTTTCATGCGTAGTCACAGACATAGTTATCCCGTTCTCTTAACGCTCAACCAGCGCAATTTTGCGGTTGTAGAAGTTCATAAGCATTGATATCAGCAGGCTGATAATCAGGTAAACGCCCATCGTGATAGCAATCGTCTCAATGGCCTGACCGGTCTGATTAAGTACCGATCCGGCGAACAGCGACACCATATCGGGATAACCGATAGCGGCGGCGAGTGAGGAGTTCTTCACGATGTTCAGATACTGGCTGGTCAGTGGCGGAATAATGACGCGCATGGCCTGAGGAATAATCACCTGGCGCAGCGTAACCGGATTAGGCAGCCCCAGCGACCGCGCTGCTTCATGCTGACCATAGGGTACCGACTGGATCCCGGAGCGGATCACTTCAGCAATAAACGACGACGTATAAATCGACAGTGCCAGCGTCAGGGCTGCCAGCTCCGGTATCATCACCGAGCCGCCACGGAAATTGAAACCGCGCAGTTGTGGCACATCCCAGTGCGTGGCTGGGCCAAACCCAATGTGTGCAAGCAAAGGAAAGAGAATCAGCATCACAACGGCAGCGGGCCATGTGCGACGTAACTGACCGGTTTTCAGCTGATGTTTACGGTTAAAGCGGTACAGGCCATAGCTCACAGCCGCGGCCAGAAGCAGTGCAATAACAAATGGCCAGCTGCCTGCTGCATAGGTCGGCCACGGAACGTAGAGTCCGCGATTACTGACATATGCCAGGTCAAAAGCATTCAGCGCCTGACGTGGGCCCGGCAGATTGCGTAAGACTGCAAAGTACCAGAAGAAGATTTGCAGCAGGGGTGGGATATTACGGAAGGTTTCGATATAGATATTCGAGAGTTTCCGCAGCAGCCAGTTGTCAGAAAGGCGGGCAAGACCGACCGCGAATCCGAGAATCGAAGCGAAAACAATACAGAGTGCAGAGACCAGCAGCGTGTTGGTTAATCCGACCAGAAACACGCGCGCGTAGGTATCTCCCTCAGTGTACTCAATCAGATGCTGAACGATGCCGAAACCGGCAGTGCGCTCAAGAAATCCAAACCCCGATGTAATACCGCGATTAGCAAGGTTAATAATGGTGTTATGCACCAGATAACCCACCACACCAAGCACCGCGACGACGGCGATGAGCTGATAAATCCAGGCGCGAACCGTGGGATTACCAAATGAAAAATCCCTTTTCACGGTTGGGCGTTGTGACATGTTGAAACCTCAGTAACGAAAGCTGGGGTAGGGCACCACAGAATAGGGTGCCCGATTAGTGAGGTCTGTTAACGTACCGGTGGTGCGTACTGAATACCGCCCTGGTTCCACAACGCATTCTGACCACGTGCAATCTTCAGTGCGCTGTCTTTACCGACGTTACGGTCAAAGCTTTCCTGATAGTTACCCACCTGCTTGACGATGTTGTAGGCCCACTTGTTATCCAGCTTCAGATCCTTACCAAAATCACCTTCGGCGCCCAGGAAGTGTGCCATGTCTGGTGTGGTTGGCTTGGCCGTCATCTGATCAACGTTCTTCGAGGAGATGCCCATCTCCTCCGCATTCAGCATGGCGTAGAGCGACCACTTCACGATGGTGAACCAGTCATCATCACCACGACGCACCAACGGCCCCAGCGGCTCTTTGGAGATCACTTCGGGCAGAACAATAAATTCGTCCGGTTTGCCCAGCTTAATGCGTAATGCGTAAAGCTGAGACTGGTCAGATGCCAGCGTATCGCAACGTCCGCTATCCAGCGCTTTAGCCGATTCATCAGAGCGGTCAAAGGTCACAGGCGTATATTGCATTTTGTTGGCTTTAAAGAAGTCCGCTACGTTCAGCTCGGTGTCGGTTCCCGCCTGAATACAGACAGTGGCACCATCCAGCTCTTTCGCACTTTTCAGGCCGGCCTTCTGGTGAGTCAGGAAGCCGATACCGTCGTAATAGTTCACGCCCGCAAACAGGAAGCCCATGCCGCCATCGCGCGATGAGGTCCAGGTGGTATTACGTGAAAGCACATCCACCTCGCCGGACTGCAGAGCGGTAAAACGCTCTTTCGCGGTCAGCGGGGTATATTTCACTTTGGTCGCATCACCAAACACAGCGGCAGCCGTCGCACGACACACATCCACATCGATACCGGTAAACTTGCCGCCAGCATCTGCATAGGAGAAGCCCGGCAAGCCGTCACTGATACCACATTGAACAAACCCTTTTTTCTTTATCGCATCCAGTGTGGTGCCTGCGTGTGCTTGCTGAGCAACGGCAACCAGCGAGGCAGCAGCGATCAGCGTAGAGAGCATCATCTTTTTCATAAAGCATCCTGTGTGGCGGGATCATGTTGTTATGTTTGCGCACTTTAGTGTGCGTTTTTCCTGTCTGTGGCGGTCAGCCATCCACGACTCTGCAAAGCTGATGCCAGGTTTGCAGGTTCCTGAATTCGTATGAAAGAACGGTTAATAATCGGAAGCACTTAGAAAGTTCCGCTAATATGGCGCACCAAAAGGAAGCAATGCGAGTCGACCCGATCACATTTAGTGCAAATAGTTTCACTATGTGGGAGCAGTGTGAGCATTCACTCAGGCAGAAATGTATGAAGAGATTGCGTTGCTTTTTAATGCGCAGAAAGTCACATACCCAGCAGTGGCGGGGATGTGAAGCGAGGTGAGGGTCAGGCAGGCACTAAGTCAAATCACAGCGGGCGAAAGCGAGAGGGTGAAATATCACGCCAGCGATTGCAACTACAGTTACCATATTACCGGAAACTGTTTCACTATTATTACCGTGGCTTTGTGCGTCGACGCACAAATAAAAACGCCAGCCCGAAGGCTGGCGTGATTTACAGACAGAACTAAAAATCAGTTCATGCCGTATTTTTTCAATTTCTTACGCAGCGTACCGCGGTTGATACCCATCATCAGGGCAGCACGGGTCTGATTGCCACGGGTATACTGCATCACCATGTCCAACAGAGGCTGCTCGACTTCAGCCAAAACCAGCTCATACAGGTCGCTCACATCCTGACCATTCAGTTGAGCAAAATAGTTCTTCAGTGCCTGTTTAACCGAATCACGCAAAGGTTTTTGAGTTACCTGATCCTGTGAGTTAACGGTTGAAACGGTCAGTACGTCAGAATTTACGCGTTGTTCGAACATAGTTCTTTCAGCTCTTTATTTCGTTACGCAAGATTTTCGAAGTATGCCTCCAACGCCTCCAGCTGTTCGCTGGCATCCTCAATGGCGTTGAATGTGCGCCGAAACTGGTCATTCGGGGCGTGCTCCTGCAGATACCAGGAGACGTGCTTTCGCGCTATACGGTATCCCTTGCCTGAACCGTAAAAGTCGTGCAGCTCACGTATATGCGAAACAAGCAAGCGCTTGACCTCTGCCATCGGCAGCGGGGCAAGCAACTCCCCAGTGTCCAGATAATGCTGGATTTCCCGGAAGATCCACGGTCTTCCCTGAGCAGCACGTCCTATCATCAGAGCATCGGCCCCTGTATAGTCGAGCACCGCTCTGGCTTTATGCGGGTCAGTTATGTCTCCATTCGCGATAATCGGAATGGAGACACTCTGCTTAACTGTCCGAATGCTGTCATATTCAGCTTCTCCGTTGAACAGGCAGGCACGAGTGCGACCATGTATCGTCAGAGCCTGTATACCGCAGCGTTCAGCCAATTGGGCAATCGCGACACAGTTCCTGTTTTCAGGATCCCAGCCAGTACGAATTTTCAGCGTAACCGGCACATTCACTGCATTAACCACTGCGGAGAGAATTGACTCCACCACGGTGGGATATTGCAGCAAGGCTGAACCCGCCATTTTGCGGTTAACCTTCTTGGCAGGGCATCCCATATTAATGTCGATGACCTGTGCACCAGCCTCAACATTAATGCGTGCAGCTTGCGCCATTTCACTGGGATCGCAACCGGCAATTTGCACGGCGCGAATGCCTGGCTCATCGCTGTGAACCATACGTAATCGAGATTTGTCGCTAGCCCAGACTTCCGGGTTTGAAGACAACATCTCAGAAACTGCCATGCCTGCACCCATTTCGTGACACAGCGCCCTGAACGGCCTGTCGGTAATACCGGCCATCGGTGCTGCAATCAGTCGATTTCTCAGCTGGAGGTTTCCAATACGCATGAAGTCAGAATGGCCATACTGTGTCTGCAAGGCGGCGTATATTACGCATTTTTGCAGGAAGATGAAAGGCCAAACTTTGAACAATCAGCAAGAAAGATCAATGAAATCCGGGCCATGATCGATGCGCATATTTATTAAGCTTAAATATCAATCACTTAACAATTTATGCTGAAATTGTGAGCAAAAGTTTTTCCAGAAAAGTACGTCAATTCGCCAGATAAAAAACGTCACATGCCGTGATTAACGATACAAGCATCCATTTCAAATCGGGAAAGCCCGCAACTTACGCTACGGGCTGGCTGAATGTTCTGTTAAGGCACTTTGTTACGGGCAGCGCGATATCAGAGGGGGCAGACAGGCGCTATATTCAGGATTTAATCCCGGTAATCCGGCACCACTCCTCTTTAACCGCAACCGGGTCGAGCGTGAACTCGCTGACATACGCTTCGCAGACGCTCTCTGCCTGGCTCTCTAACACGCCCGAGAGTCCCAGATGACCGCCAGACTTCGGCAGTACGCTGATCAGCGGGGCCAGTTCACGTAGCGGGCCGGCCAGGATATTGGCCACCACCACATCAGCCTGCAGATTTTCGGGTTGCTGGTGGGGCAGATAGAGCGACAGGCGATCAGAGACGCCGTTGCGCTCAGCATTATCCCGGCTGGCCTGAATAGCCTGCGGATCGATATCAATCCCGATCGCCTGAGCCGCACCCAGCTTCAGTGCGGCGATCGCCAGGATCCCCGAACCACAGCCGAAATCGATCACCGTTTTGCCCACCAGATCCAGCCCGTCAAGCCAGGTAAGGCAGAGTGAGGTGGTCGGATGCGTGCCGGTCCCAAACGCCAGGCCGGGATCGAGCATCACGTTGACGGCATCAGGATCCGGCACATCACGCCAGCTCGGACAGATCCAGAGCCGCTCACCGAAGCGCATCGGATGGAAGTTTTCCATCCATTCGCGCTCCCAGTCTTTATCTTCGATCTGCTCGATCCGGTGACGAAAACCGGCGCCCAGCAACGGATGCTGCGCCAGTTCGGCGGTAATCGCGGCCATATCAGTTTCTGCATCGAACAGGCCGATAACATCGGTATCGCCCCACAGGCGGGTTTCACCTGGCAGCGGCTCATACACCGGCGTGTCGTTGGTATCCTGAAAGGTCACTGAAACCGCACCAATGTCCATCAGCGCATCGCTCAGCGTTTCCGCGTGTTCACCTGAGCTATTAATTTTGATTTGAATCCACGGCATAACGTCTCTCTTTCCGTCAATGTTGCGGCGCGTCGACCGTTTGCGGCGCGCGTCCAAACAGGTTGCCCACTAAAAATGCCAGCAGGCTTAAAAGCAGTGAGGGCACAATGGGATGAAAACCCAGAATCTGCAGGTTCAGGCTCGCCAGAAAAGCGTAGCAGCCTCCACCCACCACCATGCCGGTGATGGCGCCTGCGGCATTAGCGCGTTCCCAGTAGAGACCCAGTACCAGCGGCCAGAGGAAAACCGCCTCAAGGCCGCCAAAGGCCAGCAGGTTGAGCCAGATAATCATATCGGGTGGATTCCAGGCCGCAATCAGCAGCAGGAGACCCAGTGCGAACGTAATGGTGCCAGATAACAGCCGCAGCCGCGTCTCATTTTCCATCTGCTGTGGGGCAACACGCAGATAGAGATCTTTGATCAGCGTAGCCGAAGCCTGTAACAGCTGGGCATTAATGGTCGACATAATGGCGGCCATGGGGGCTGCCAGAAACAGTCCGGCAGCTAACGGTGGCAGCACAGTGATCATCAGGGTGGGTATAACACTATCCGGCACGGTCAGATTCGGCAGTATCGCCCGGCCCAGCGCACCGGCCAAATGCATTCCCAGCATCAGGATCACCACCACAATGGTACCCAGAATAATGGCCCGATGGACTGCCTTGCTGTCTTTATAAGAGATGCAGCGCACCGCAGTATGCGGCAAGCCAATCACCCCAAAGCAGACCAGCACGACAAATGAACTGAGGAAGGTCGGCGTTATAATCTCACCCGGTCCCTGCGGCGACAGCAGAGCGGGATCAATGTCATGCAGTTTCTGCACGGCCGTGCTCAGGCCGCCAGCCTGATGAATCACCGCGAACAGCAGCAGAAATGTGCCAATCAGCATCACGATGCCCTGCATGGCGTCATTGAGAACGCTGGCACGGAACCCGCCAAAAGCGGTGTAGAGCGCAATAGTGCCGCCAAAAATCAGCAGACCCGTGTCATACGGGATGCCTGCGGCGGTTTCGAGCAGCCGCGCGCCGCCAATAAACTGCACTGTCATGGCACCGATAAAGGCAACCAGCAGGCTCAGACTTGCCAGCCAGATCAGCAGCGGGCTCTGATAGCGGGCGTAGAGCATGTCATTCAGCGTCACCGCATTATGCTTACGCGCCAGGATGGCAAACTTTTTCCCCAGCACACCCAGCGAGAGCCAGACGGCGGGCACCTGCACCATCGCCAGCAATACCCATCCCAGCCCATATTTGTAGGCGGCACCGGGACCACCAATAAACGAGCTGGCGCTGATATAGGTGGTGGTGAGCGTCATCGCCAGCACAAATCCGCCCATGGAGCGGCTGCCAAGGAAATATTCAGTGAGGAAGCTACCCTCGCGCCTTTTGCGCACGGCAAACACCGACAGCGCGGCAATCAACACCAGATAAATTAGTAACGGCAGGATAATTTCACTGTTCATTTGTGTCCTCCAGCGGCATGTCGCGGAAAATTAACCGCACCATCATCCAGCACAGGAATATGAACAACAGGGGAGCAAACAGGCAGGAGAGTTCAAACCAGCGCGGCAGGCCGGTGATACCAATTTCACTGCCACCCAGCCAGGCAGAAAGCCCCCAGGCAGCGAGCCAGAGCAGGGTGAGGTAGAGCGACCAGCGCGCCTCTTTATGTGCCTGTATAAAACGAGCATCCATGATTCAACCTTAACGCCAGCGGCAAAAGAAAAAGGCCGGATTAACCGGCCTCTGACTGACTCAGCGTTGCGTTTACTTCTCGTGCAAGCCGAGTTTTTTCTCCAGATAGTGGATATTGGTTCCACCGTGCTGGAAGTTTTCGTCGGACATGATTTTCATCTGCAGTTCAACGTTGGTTTTGATACCGTCGATGATCAGTTCCGCCAGCGCATTCTTCATGCGGGCGATAGCCACGTCGCGCGTTTCGCCATAGGTGATCAGCTTACCGATCATGGAGTCGTAATACGGCGGTACGGTGTAGCCTGAGTAAATATGCGACTCCCAGCGCACGCCAAAACCGCCTGGCGCATGGAAGCGGGTGATTTTACCCGGACTTGGCAGGAAGGTGACCGGATCTTCAGCGTTAATACGGCACTCGACCGCATGTCCGCGAATAACCACTTCGTCCTGTTTGATCGACAGTGGCTGACCCGCAGCAATGCGCAGCTGCTCTTTGATCAGATCCACACCGGTGATCATCTCGGTCACCGGATGTTCCACCTGAATACGGGTGTTCATCTCAATGAAGTAGAACTCACCGTTTTCGTACAGAAACTCGAAGGTACCTGCGCCACGATAGCCAATCTCAATACAGGCTTTGGCACAACGATTGCCGATAAAGCTGCGCTGTTCTTCAGTAATACCTGGGCCTGGCGCTTCTTCAACCACTTTCTGGTGACGACGCTGCATAGAGCAGTCACGTTCGCCCAGATAGATCGCGTTGCCCTGGCCGTCAGCCAGAACCTGAATCTCGATGTGGCGCGGATTCTCCAGATACTTCTCCATGTAAACCATGTCGTTGCTGAAAGCCGCTTTGGCTTCCGCTTTCGTCATGTTGATGGATTGTTCCAGATCTTTGTCGCTGCGCACAACGCGCATACCACGACCGCCGCCGCCGCCAGAGGCTTTGATGATGACCGGATAACCGATGCGCTTCGCAAAGGCACGGTTTTTTTCCATATCATCGGTCAGCGAACCGTCAGAACCGGGTACGGTTGGGACGCCTGCTTTCTTCATCGCATTAATCGCAGAGACTTTGTCGCCCATCAGGCGAATGGTGTCTGCTTTCGGACCGATAAAGATAAAGCCGGAGCGCTCAACCTGCTCAGCAAAATCGGCATTCTCAGAGAGGAAGCCGTAGCCAGGGTGAATCGCCACCGCGCCGGTGATCTCTGCAGCAGAGATCAGCGCCGGGATGTTGAGGTAACTTTTAACTGACTGCGCCGGGCCGATGCAGACGGTTTCGTCTGCCAGCAGCACGTGCTTCAGGTCACGATCCGCGCTTGAGTGTACCGCAACAGTCTTGATGCCCAGTTCTTTACAGGCACGCAGAATGCGCAGCGCAATCTCACCACGGTTAGCAATAACAATTTTATCCAGCATGATCTGCCCCGTTACTCGATGATAACCAGTGGCTCGTCAAATTCGACCGGCTGACCGCTTTCAACCAGGATCGCTTTCACTACACCTGATTTGTCAGCTTCGATCTGGTTCATCATTTTCATGGCTTCGACGATGCACAAGGTATCGCCGGCATTCACTTTCTGGCCGACTTCCACAAAGGCTTTCGCATCCGGGCTCGGCGTACGGTAGAAGGTCCCTACCATTGGTGAACGCACGATGTGACCGCTGATTTCAGCCGGTGCCGCTTCGGCAACTGCTGCAACAGGAGCAACAGCTGTTGCCAGAGCAGGCTGTTGAACCGGCGCAGCGTAAGTCTGCTGCATCATCGGGTAACCCACGTTTGCAGGTGCACGGCTGATGCGAACGGACTCTTCACCTTCAGAAATTTCCAGCTCTGAAATGCCAGACTCTTCAACCAGTTCGATCAGTTTTTTAATTTTACGAATATCCATGAGTGGGGTTCCGTACTCAGTTTGATTAATTAGTTTGAGACAGGCGTTTTACTGCCGTTTGTAAAGCCCATGTGTAGCCGTCAGCGCCAAGCCCACAGATCACGCCAGCAGAGACATCAGAAAGATAGGAGTGATGGCGGAAGGGCTCGCGGGCATGCACGTTGGAGAGATGAACCTCGATAAACGGTATTTCTACCGCCAGCAGGGCATCACGTAGTGCGACACTGGTATGGGTAAACGCGGCAGGATTAATAATGATGTAATCCACATTGCCTTTGGCCTCATGAATGCGATCAATCAGCTGAAATTCAGCATTGGTTTGCAGGTGGCTCAATTCCACATTCAACTGGTCTGCCTGACGCGTCAAATCGTCAACGATCTGACGCAGCGTGGTATGACCATACTTCTCAGGTTCACGCGTTCCCAACAGGTTCAGGTTGGGTCCGTTTAAAAGCAGAATATGTAATTTATGCGCCATCGTGCTGCCATCTCCCGCAATCATTGAGGCATCGCGTAAAATACCTTGCGAATCTTCATTTGTCACCTTTGAGAATGAAAAAGAAGACCCGACGAGCAATAAAGCCGGGCATTATATCCGTTTCGTGTCATTTCGCAGCAAAATACTGGTCTTATCTGCGAAGATGATCGGATGTGGCCTGCGGGCCACATCTTTTATCAGAAAACAGCAGAGGAAAACAACGGGTGAAGCGCTAGCGAGGCCACCATTTGAGAAATTTTTTGTAACGCCAGGCTAACAGTATTGCAGCAAGTAGTGCGTAGATAAGTGGCTGGGGTGACACGGTTTTCACTGACCAGATATAGTGAATCGGCACCAGAATGGCCACCAGATAGACCGCGTTGTGCAGAGTTTGCCAGCGCTTACCGAGCTTGCGCTGAGCGCGCTGAAACGACGTCAGCGCCAGGGCCAGTAATATCAGCCAGCTGATAATCCCCAGTGTCAGATAGGGACGGGAAATCAGCTCGCTGCCCAGCAGACGCAGATTGTCAGCGCCCAGCTCCAGCAGGTAATAGCTCAGCAGATGGAGAGAAGCCCAGACAAACGTCCAGACGCCAAGCAGACGCCGGGTGCGGATTAACAGCGGTTGCCTGCCATAACGTGCCAGCGGTGAGACCAGCAGCGTACCCAGCAGCAGTTTCAGCGCCATGCGGCCGGTAAAATGCTGAATATCTTTTGCCGGATCCGCACTCAGGCCGCCCTGCATCGCGGCAAGAACCAGATAAACCAACGGCAACAGGGCCGCCAGATGCAGAATCACCTTAAGCCAGGTGATCTGTTTTATCGACAGGCGTACCACCTAGTAATTCCCCCGTAAATCCAGGCCACGATAGAGCGACGCAACCTGTTCGGCATAGCCGTTAAACAGCAGCGTTGGCTGACGTTCGACCTTCAGACTTCCGCCCGGGCCAATAAATCGCTCAGTGGCCTGCGACCAGCGTGGATGATTAACATGCGGATTCACATTGGCATAAAAACCATATTCATCTGCGGCGATCTGATTCCAGGTCGTTGGTGGCTGATTTGCGGTCAGGGTGATTTTGACAATCGACTTAATGCCCTTAAAACCATATTTCCACGGCACCGTCAGGCGAATCGGCGCGCCATTCTGCGGCGGCAGCGCTTTGCCATAGACGCCGGTGGTCAGAATGGTCAGCGGATGCATGGCTTCATCCAGACGTAAACCTTCGACATAGGGATAATTGAGTCCGCCGCCAATAAAGCGATCTTTCTGACCTGGCATCTGCTCAGGATCGTACAGTGTCTGAAAGGCGACAAAACGCGCTTTGCTGGTGGGTTCCGCCAGAGAGATAAGCTTATTCAGCTCGAAGCCTATCCAGGGCACCACCATCGACCAGGCCTCCACGCAGCGCATGCGATAGATTCGCTGCTCCATGGCAAACCGTTTAAAGATGTCATCCATATCCAGGGTCACGGGTTTAGCCACTTCGCCATCAATGGTCAGTTTCCAGGGTTCTGTTTTCAGCGTACCGGCATTGGCAGCCGGATCGGCCTTATCCAGCCCGAACTCATAGAAGTTGTTATAGCCGGAAACTTTATCCGCAGGCGTTAAGGTCAGATCGGCCTGATATTGCGCTGGTTTGGTAAAGTCCAGCGGCCGGCCTGCTGGCGCGGGTGGGCGATCGTTGCCTTTGAACCAGCTGAGAATATCGGCTTGCGCCACGCCCGGCATACCCATCGCCGCTGCGCTCAGTCCCAGCGTTTTCAGCACCTGGCGGCGCTTCATGTTAAAAATGCTTTCCGGCGTTACGTCGGCTTCGGTCAGACGGGGTGTGCGTTTCATGGTGCCTTCTCCAGACAGGATGTCATTAACCAGCATGATGACTATTACTGATATCAGCCAGTTTCGCCCTGAAAATGTGAAATTTCCTGGCTGGCCGGTACGATGAGAATGCACCGAAAAGTGCCAGGATCAACGTCAGCGATGATATCCCGACGATATACTTCGGCTTCATACGTCCCGGCGCTGTCGGCAACGGCAAATTATGCTATTTTTGCTCGCGTTTTCGTCAGGCTGACGGTACAAGGTTGGGTGATCCGGTTATCACCGCAGTAATACAGGCACAGGGATGCGATTAACCACAAAATTATCTGCGTTTATTACCTTTTTAAGCCTGCTGGCCATGTCGTTGATGCTGGCAGGCTGTGCATTCAGTGTTTTCTGGTTCAGTCATCAGCGGGTTGAACATCGGGCGCAGATACTGGCGACCGAAGTGGATCAGGCGATGTTCACCCAGACGCCGGCAGAGCTGCATGTCTGGCTCACGCGTATGATGCCGATAATGAATGCCGAGCAGATTTCCCTTCACAACGGCAGGCAGACTTTCCTTACCCTCTCCCGACACGAAAACCAGATGCTGGAAGACGAGCCTAATCGTTTTATCCAGGTCGATGTGCCTTTGATGCACCAGACGGGGTTAGAGCTGCGGGTCGTCACCCTTGATCCTGCCAAAACCTGGCTGCGCTCCATTACCGGCACCTCTACGCTGGGCATCCTGTTTACCGTCATGCTGGTGATGAGTCTGGTGCTGCTGCTGATGCATCGCTGGCTCAGTCGTCAGTGGCGCGGTATGGAGCATCTTGAAGTGCGGGCAGAGGCGATTATCAGCGGTGAGCGCGGCGTAATGCCGAAACGCGGTGCGGATGAGTGGCCACCGAGAGCGAGCCGCGCACTGGATGTGTTGCTGGCGGATCTGCAGGAAGCGGGCGAGCAGCGTCTGCGTATCGACACGCTGATCCGCACCTTTGCTGCGCAGGATGGACGCACCGGTCTCAACAACCGGCTGTTCTTTGATAACCAGCTCGCCACCCTGCTAGAGGATCAGGAAGCTGTCGGCACCCATGGTGTGGTGATGATGGTGCGCCTGCCCGATCTGGACACGCTGAAGGATTCGCTGGAGCCGGGGCTGGTTGAGGAGTACCTCTTCAATTTCGTCAACATGCTTTCCACCTTTGTGCTGCGCTATCCTGGCGCCCTGCTGGCACGCTATTTCCGCAGTGATTTTGCCGTGCTACTGCCGCATCGCAGTCTTAAAGAGGCAAACAGTATTGCGGATCAGCTGATCAATGCTGTTGATTCTCTGCCGCCGATGCGGCTGGTTAATCGTGATGATCTCATTCATATCGGTATCAGCGCCTGGCACAGCGGGCAGACTGTGCCGCAGGTGATGGAAAATGCCGAAATGGCTACCCGACGTGCGGCACTGCTGGGCGGCAACAACTGGACCAATGGTGCCGGAAATCCGCAGGACGCCGGGCGGGGTAGTGTGCGCTGGCGAACCCTGCTGGAGAACACGCTTAGCCGTGGCGGCCCGCGGCTCTATCATAAACCCACCGTCAATATTGAGGGTAAGGTACAGCACCGGGTGATGCTGACCCGCATCTTCGACGGCGATAAAGAAGTGCTGGCCGCAGAATATATGCCCCTGGTACAGCAGCTCGGCATGGCTGATGGCTGGGATCGCCAGTTAATGACTCGCATTGCGGCACTCTCTGAACTCTGGCCAGAAGAGACGCTGGTGATCCCGGTGACGATTACCTCGCTTCTGCAGCGCTCTTTTGTCCTCTGGCTGCAGAACATGCTGCTGCAGTGCCCGAAAGCGCAAAGAAAACGATTTTTATTTGAACTTGCCGAGGCAGATGTTTGTCAACACATCAACCGTTTAACGCCAGTTTTCCGCGCACTTAAGGCTTTTGGCTGTCGGGTTGCGGTAAATCAGGCGGGTTTAACCGTGGTAAGCAGCGCCTACATACGACAGCTGCCGCTGGAACTGATCAAGCTTGATGCCGGTCTGGTACGCAATATTGAGCGCCGGACTGAAAATCAGCTGTTTGTGCAGAGTCTGCTGGAAGTCTGTAAATGTACGGGCATTCAGGTGTTTGCTACCGGTGTCCGCACTAAAGCGGAGTGGCAAACTTTAGTCGCGTTGGGCGTAGCAGGTGGGCAGGGCGACTTTTTTGCTCCCTCGCTTCCGGTTAACAGTAACGTGAAGAAGTATTCACAACGTTACCGTATTTAATGAATTGCGGTCGTACTGACGGAAATTTACGGTTTTTTTTAATGTTTATCCGCGTCTGAACCTCTGAACTTACTGCCGGAAATGTTAGATTTTATGTCGGACAGGGCGAGGGGAAATAGCGTGAAATGCAGTGCTGATGGCGTCTGGTCGCCATTCTGCTGTTGTGGATCGCCAGTTCAGATGACTTAAACGCAATCAGGCGTCTTTTTTCACCGAAGCAGAACGTTTTTGCGCCTTGTGGCAGCTTCGTGTGGTTGGTAAAGTAAGCGGATTTTATTTTCCGCCCCCAGCTTGCAGGATTACCCCTTAGTATGTTTAAAAAATTTCGTGGCATGTTTTCCAACGACTTGTCCATTGACCTGGGTACCGCGAATACCCTGATTTACGTGAAAGGACAGGGCATCGTACTGAACGAGCCCTCCGTCGTCGCTATTCGACAGGATCGTGCCGGTTCACCGAAAAGTGTTGCGGCCGTAGGTCATGAGGCCAAACAGATGCTTGGCCGTACGCCAGGCAATATCGCAGCGATTCGTCCGATGAAAGATGGCGTTATCGCTGACTTCTTCGTGACCGAAAAGATGCTGCAACACTTCATCAAGCAGGTTCACAGCAACAGTTTTATGCGTCCCAGCCCGCGTGTGCTGGTCTGCGTACCCGTCGGGGCAACACAGGTTGAACGCCGCGCGATTCGTGAATCCGCTCAGGGCGCAGGCGCGCGTGAAGTATTTCTGATTGAAGAGCCGATGGCTGCAGCAATTGGTGCGGGTCTGCCCGTTTCAGAAGCGACCGGCTCAATGGTGGTGGATATTGGTGGCGGTACCACAGAAGTGGCGGTGATCTCGCTGAACGGTGTGGTCTACTCCTCGTCAGTGCGTATTGGTGGCGATCGTTTCGATGAAGCTATTATTAATTATGTGCGTCGTAACTACGGTTCACTGATCGGCGAAGCGACCGCAGAACGTATTAAGCATGAGATCGGTTCAGCCTATCCGGGTGATGAAGTCCGTGAGATCGAAGTGCGTGGTCGTAACCTGGCAGAAGGTGTACCGCGCGGCTTTACACTGAACTCTAATGAAATTCTGGAAGCGCTGCAGGAGCCATTAACCGGCATCGTTAGCGCGGTGATGGTTGCCCTTGAGCAGTGTCCGCCTGAGCTGGCTTCAGATATTTCGGAGCGCGGCATGGTGCTGACCGGCGGTGGTGCGTTACTGCGCAACCTGGATCGTCTGCTGATGGAAGAGACGGGCATTCCGGTTGTGGTTGCTGAGGATCCACTGACCTGTGTGGCTCGCGGTGGCGGCAAAGCGCTGGAAATGATCGACATGCATGGCGGCGATTTGTTCAGCGAAGAATAATTGCCTCAACCGGCTAAGAACGCAATGATCATGCGAGGGAGTGGCATGTGAACCGGCGCAATCTGTGCCGGTGCAGTGCGTTCAGCCCAGGGAAGCACGGTGTTACGCCGTCGCTTCCTCTCCTGTTGTCGAGGATCACGCAGATTATATGAAGCCGATTTTTAGCAGGGGACCTTCCCTGCAGTTGCGTCTATTCCTGGCGGTTATCGTGGCGATTGCCATTATCATTGCCGACAGCCGTGTGGGTTCTTTCACCCAAATACGCAACTATCTGGATACGTCGGTCAGTCCGTTTTACTTCCTGGCCAATGGGCCACGTCAGCTGCTGGATGGCGTGTCAGAGTCGCTGGCGTCGCGTCAGCAACTCGAGCAGGAAAACAAAGCGTTACGTCGTGAGCTCTTCCTGAAAAACAGTAACCTGCTAATGCTGGGGCAATATAAGCAGGAAAACGCACGCCTGCGTGAACTGCTGGGTTCACCGCTGCGTCAGGATGAGCAAAAGATGGTGACACAGGTCATTTCTACCGGCACCGATCCTTACACCGACCAGGTGGTAATCGACAAAGGCAGCGTTAACGGCGTCTATGAAGGCCAGCCGGTCATCAGTGATAAAGGGGTAGTCGGTCAGGTCATCGCTGTCGGACAACTCACCAGCCGTGTTCTGCTGATCTGCGATGCGTCACATGCCCTGCCGATTCAGGTGCTGCGTAATGACATCCGTGTCATTGCCGCAGGTAACGGCTGTACTGAAGATCTTCAGCTTGAGCATCTGCCGGGTAATACGGACATTCGGGTCGGCGATGTGCTGGTGACTTCAGGTATCGGTGGCCGATTCCCTGAAGGCTATCCGGTGGGTGTGGTTTCTTCGGTAAAAGTGGATACCCAACGCGCCTATACGGTGATTCAGGCGCATCCGACCGCGGGTCTGCAGCGTCTGCGTTACCTGCTGCTGCTGTGGGGTGCCGATCGCAATGGTGATATGCCGCTGCCGCAGGATGAAGTTCATCGCGTTGCGAACGAGCGTCTGATGCAGATGATGCCGCAGGTCTTACCGCCTGCGGGAGAAATGGGCCCGCCTGCGCCTGCCGTACAGATGGGACCGCCTGCACCGTCAGCTACCAGCAGCAGTGGACAAAGCAACTCCTCGCGTTCACGCGGGGGGCAGCCTTGAGTCGATATCGCAGCCAGGGACGTTGGGTCATCTGGCTTTCCTTCCTGGTTGCGCTTGTCCTGCAGATCATGCCCTGGCCGGATGAAATTTATATGTTCCGGCCCTCATGGCTACTGTTGATCCTTATCTATTGGGTGCTCGCACTGCCGCATCGGGTCAATGTCGGCAGCGGATTTGTGCTGGGTGCCATCATGGATCTGATTGCGGGTTCCACACTCGGCGTGCGTGCGCTGGCGCTCAGTATCATCGCCTACCTGATTGCCTTTAAGTTCCAGTTATTCCGCAACTTAGCGTTGTGGCAGCAAGCGTTAATGGTTATGGTGCTGTCGCTGGCGATGGATGTGATTGTCTTCTGGGCTGAATTCCTGGTAATCAACGTTTCATTCCGACCTGAAATTTTCTGGAGCAGTGTCGTCGACGGTATTCTCTGGCCCTGGCTATTCTTATTAATGAGAAAAATTCGTCGTCAGTTCGCTGTTCAATAAGGAAATTTATGGTAACCCTCTATCTTGCTTCCGGTTCACCGCGTCGTCGTGAGCTGTTAACTCAACTTGGGCTGACATTCGAGCGCATCGTGACTGACGTTGAAGAGCAGCGTCAGCCGAACGAAGCGGCGGAAATCTATGTCCGCCGTCTGGCCAATGATAAAGCGCAGGCGGGTGTCAAACTGGCCGCGCAGGATCTGCCGGTGCTGGGCGCGGATACGATTGTGGTGCTGAATGGCGAAGTGCTGGAAAAGCCGCGCGATGCCGCTAATGCCCGCGCGATGCTGTGCAAACTCTCTGGTCATACGCATCAGGTGATGACGGCGGTAGCGCTGGCCGACAGTCAGCAGGCGCTGGATTGCGTCGTAATCACTGATGTGACATTCCGCACCTTAACCGCCACCGACATCGACGACTATATCGCGACCGGCGAGCCAATGGATAAAGCGGGTGCATACGGTATTCAGGGCAGGGGAGGAAACTTTGTCCGCAAAATTAATGGAAGCTACCATGCAGTGGTCGGATTACCCTTGGTTGAGACAGGGGAGTTGATCAGCCATTTCGAGTCACTGCGTGCCGTAAGGGGTCAACATGACGGCTGAATTACTGGTAAACGTCACGCCTTCTGAAACACGTGTTGCCTATATTGACGGCGGCATACTGCAGGAAATTCACATTGAGCGTGAGGCGCGGCGCGGCATCGTTGGCAATATTTATAAAGGCCGTGTAAGCCGTGTTCTGCCCGGCATGCAGGCCGCTTTTGTTGATATCGGTCTGGAGAAAGCGGCCTTTCTGCATGCCTCAGATATCATGCCGCATACTGAATGTGTGGCGGGCGACGAAAAGAAAAACTTTATCGTGCGGGATATCGCCGAGCTGGTGCGGCAGGGACAGGATCTGGTGGTTCAGGTCGTCAAAGATCCGCTTGGTACCAAAGGTGCCCGGCTGACCACTGACATCACGCTGCCTTCGCGTTACCTGGTCTTTATGCCAGGCGCATCGCATGTGGGTGTCTCTCAGCGTATTGAGAGCGAGAAAGAGCGCGATCGGCTTAAAGCGGTCGTGGCTGACTACTGCGACGATCTGGGCGGCTTTATTATCCGTACCGCCGCAGAAGGCATCGGGGAAGAGGAGCTGGCGCAGGACGCGGCTTTTCTCAAACGACTCTGGACCAAAGTCAGCGAGCGTAAAAAGCGCAATCAGACCCGCTGCCTGCTCTACGGTGAGCTGGCTCTGGCCCAGCGTATTCTGCGTGATTTTGCGGGCGCGGCGCTGGATCGCATCCGGGTCGACTCCCGCCTGACCTGCGATATGCTGGTGGAATTTACCGGTGAATATATCCCGGAAATGGCCGGTAAGCTGGAGCTCTACAACGGTAAACAGCCTATTTTCGACCTGTTTGACGTCGAAAATGAGATTCAGCGCTCGCTGGATCGCAAAGTTGAACTAAAGTCAGGCGGATATCTGATCATCGATCAGACCGAAGCGATGACCACCATCGATATCAACACCGGTGCGTTTGTCGGCCATCGTAACCTTGATGAGACGATCTTTAATACCAATGTTGAAGCCACTCAGGCGATCGCACGTCAGCTGCGACTGCGTAATCTTGGTGGCATTATCATTATCGACTTCATCGATATGAGCAACGAAGACCATCGCCGCCGGGTATTGCATTCGCTGGAAAGCGCGCTCAGTAAAGATCGGGTTAAAACCGGTATTAATGGTTTCTCGGCGCTGGGTCTGGTGGAGATGACGCGTAAGCGTACCCGTGAAAGCATTGAGCACGTTTTGTGTCAGGACTGCCCGGTCTGCAAAGGGCGCGGCACGCTGAAAACCGTTGAAACGGTCTGCTATGAAATCATGCGTGAGATTGTCCGGGTTCATCACGCTTATGATTCTGACCGCTTTCTGGTCTATGTTTCACCGACGGTGGGTGAGGCGTTAAAAACTGACGAGTCTCATGCACTGGCTGAAGTCGAAATCTTTGTCGGCAAGCAGGTTAAAGTTCATGTCGAAGCGCTCTACACTCAGGAGCAGTTCGACGTAGTGATGATGTAACGCCAGCCCGGTCACCGGTTTCTTCGGATATCGGGCTGAAAAATCGCCCTTGTTTGAGATAAAATGCGCGTTTTAACGCTTTTATCGGGAGACGGTCGGGTATGAGAACCAACTATCCGTCGTTTACGGAACACAAGGAGAGGCGTGAGTGAGGCAGTTGCCGAGGATTTTGTTACTGCTGGTCGCGGCAATCATCGTGATTGTCGCGCTGCTGGTCAGCGGATTGCGTCTGGTGATGCCGCATCTCGACAGCTATCGCAGCAACCTTCTGCAATACATCTCCGACAGCAGCGGCGTGCCGGTCAACGCCAGCCAGTTACAGGGTAAATGGGAGAATTTTGGCCCAACCCTGCAGGTTCGCGATCTTAGCGTCGATCTGCATGAGAACGGCAAACTCACTATCAAACGTATCAATCTGGCTCTCGACGTCTGGCAGTCCCTGCTGCACTGGCGGTGGCAGTTTCGCGATCTGACCTTCTGGCAGTTGCACCTCGATACTAATCGCCCGCTGCTGGATAACGACAAAGAGAAAAACAGCTTCCGTCCGGCGCAGATAAACGAACTCTTCCTGCGTCAGTTTGACCACTTTGACCTGCGTGACAGCACCATCCGTTTCCGCACCCCTTCCGGTCAGCATGCTGAGCTGGCGATCCCGCGACTCACCTGGGTCAATGAAGATAACCGCCACCGGGCCGAAGGCGAAGTCAGCCTGTCGAGCTTCACCGGCCAGCACGGCGTGGTCCAGGTGCGGCTTGATCTTAACGACAGCAACGGTTTACTCAATGATGGCCGCATCTGGATGCAGGCCGACGACGTCGATATGCGCCCGTGGCTGGGCCGTTGGGTGCGTGACAATACCCGGCTGGATAGCGCCCGATTTAGCCTGGCGGCCTGGGTTAACCTGCGCGATGGCGACATCTACGCCGGCGATCTGCTGCTGCGCAAGGGCGGAGCCAGCTGGCAGGGCGAGACCGGACGACACCGCATTGAGGTCGATGGACTGACCGCGCATCTGTCACGTTTCCAGAATGGCTGGGTGGTCAATGTGCCACAAACCCGGCTCAGCACCGACGGCCACGCCTGGCCCGCCGGTCACTTCTCTCTGTTATGGCGTCCTGAAGATAAGCAGATGCTGGGACCGGATGGTCAGCCGGAAGTGCGCGTTCGCGCCACACAGCTGGTGCTGAGTCATATTGCGCCGATCGTTCCGCTGTTTGCGCCGCTCTCTCCGGCGCTGTTTGAAAACTGGCAGACGCTGCAGCCGCAGGGCACCATCGATGGCCTGGCGCTGGATATTCCGTTACAGCAGCCTGAAAAAACCCGCGTACAGGTGAAGTGGCGTGATTTCAGCTGGCAGCACTGGAAACTGTTGCCGGGCATCAGCCATTTAAGCGGTGAAGCGCGCGGCAGCCTGAGCAATGGTCAGGTCAGTGTGGATATGGGGGCGGCGACCGTTCCCTATGGCGACATGTTCCAGGCTCCGTTAGAGATTAGGCGGGTGACCGGTGCGCTGCGCTGGCTGAATGATGATCATGGCCTCACGCTGGCGGGCGAAAATCTTGACCTGGAGGCACGCTCGCTCTGGGCGCGCGGCGACTTCAGCTACCAGCAGAACAGCGGCGGTGAGCCTCGTCTGGATATTCTGGCCGGTATCCGGCTTACCGATGCGGGCGATGCCTGGCGCTACTTCCCGGTGCCGCTGTTGGGTAACAGCCTGACGCACTATCTGAGTGGGGCAGTGAAGGGTGGCAAGGTGGATAACGCCACACTGCTGTTTGCCGGTAATCCGGCGCTGTTCCCGTTCAAGCATAATGATGGCATGTTCCAGGTCTGGGTGCCGCTTCGCCAGGCAACCTATGCGTTTCAGCCCAAATGGCCAGCGTTAAGCAATCTCGATATCGACCTTAACTTCCTGAATGACGGTCTCTGGATGAAAGCGCCGGTGGCGAAACTGGGCGAGGTGGACGCGCGCAACGTCACTGCGGTCATCCCCGACTACCTGAAAGAAAAACTGATCATTGAGGGTGATATCAGTGGTGAAGGCCAGCAGATCGCGGACTATTTCGGGCAGACTCCGCTGAAACCTTCACTGGGTGCCGCGCTGGAACAGCTGGAAATCAAAGGCCGCGTCGGCGGCCACCTGAATCTGGATATCCCGCTGGATGGTGAGCAGGTTCATGCCCGTGGCAATGTGGACCTGAACAATAATTCGCTGTTTATCAAACCGTTAAAAACCACCATTAACAATCTCTCCGGGCGCTTCCTTTACGACAACGGCAATCTGGCCAGTGAGGATCTGCGTGCGAACTGGTTTGGTCAGCCGATGGGCGTGCGTTTCAGCACCAAAGAGAATCCGGACGATTTTGGCGTGAACGTCAAACTTCAGGGCGACTGGCAGCCTGCTAAAATCAGCCAGCTTCCTGCAGCCGTCAGCAAGCAGCTGGGCGGAAATCTGCCGTGGCAGGGCGACGTCAATATTACGCTGCCCCATCATGGCGGCGCGCGTTATGACGTGACGCTGAACGGTAATGCAAAAGAAGTAAGTAGTCACTTACCTGCACCGCTCGATAAGAAAGCCGGTGAGGCGATGCCAGTCGCAATTAAGGCCAGTGGCGACCTGCACCATTTCGATCTCAGTGGCAGCGTCGATGCAAACCATCGCTTTAACAGCCGCTGGTTGCTGGAGCCGACGCTGCGCGTCGATCGTGGCATCTGGCTGAATGATGCGCAGAAAACACCTGCTCTGCCCGATCATCCCGGCATGGTACTGAACCTGCCCGCGCTGGATGGCGAGGCCTGGGTGGCGATGATGGCCGCAGGGGGAGCATCCGGGGGCAGCGAGTCAGGCGGCGGCCTCAAAACGGGTGGCGTCACGCTGCCCGGCAATATCACGCTACGCAGCCCGGCGGTCACCCTGGCCGGGCAGCAATGGCATGAGGTTGAAGCGACACTGGCTCAGAGTGCGGGCGGCAAGGGCCAGGTCGGCGTCAGGGCTAAAGAGCTGCGTGGTGCGCTGGCAATGGCCCCGAAAGCACCGTGGCAGGTGAACCTGGATTACCTTTACTACAATCCGCAGTGGGATAACGGTGAAGGCAAAGGCGGCAAAGCGCCACCTCAAAAAGCCACGAACATTAACTTCAGCCAGTGGCCCGCTTTACAGTTGCGCTGTAAAGAGTGCTGGGTGCTGGGTCAGAAATATGGTCAGGTCTCCGCGATGCTGCAACCCCGCGGAGATACGTTAGCGCTTACTAACGGAAAAGTGGATACTGGCAGTTCACAGCTGAAAATCAACGGGGAATGGGTTAACCGCCCGGACGACCAGCGCACTTCGCTGAAGGGCACGCTGAAAGGCCCGAATATTAATAACGCGACCAACTGGTTTGGGGTCAACACGCCGCTGCGCGATGCGCCATTTGATATTGCGTATGACCTGCACTGGCGCTCTGCGCCCTGGCAGCCCTCGGCAGAGACGCTGAGCGGTACCCTGAAGACCCACTTTGGCAAAGGCCAGATCGCCGATGTGAATACCGGTGCCGCCGGGAAAATCCTGCGGCTGGTGAGCTTTGATGCGCTACTGCGCAAGCTGCGCTTCGACTTCAGCGACACCTTCACCAATTCTTTCTACTTCGACTCGATTAACGGCACCGCCTGGATCGAAAACGGCATGATGCGCACCGATAATCTGCTGGTGGATGGCCTGGAAGCGGACATTGCGATGCAGGGTAATCTCGATCTGGTGAAGCGTCAGATCGACATGGAAGCGGTGGTTGCGCCGGAAATATCCGCCTCGGTCGGTGTGGCGACAGCTTTTGCCATCAATCCGGTAATTGGCGCGGCGGTGTTTGCCGCCAGTAAAGTTCTGGGACCCCTGTGGAACAAGATATCGCTGCTGCGTTATCACATCAGTGGCCCGCTGGATAAACCAGAAATCAATGAAGTGCTGCGTAAACCGCGTGAAACTGACAACAAGTGAATTTGACGCCGTACCGGAATTACCGCAGGCTATGATTATCTGAGCACATAATGAGTGAGAAACGATGACTCTGAACCTGGTAAGTGAGCAGTTACTGACTGCTAACGGCATTAATCAGCAGGACCTATTTTCCCTGTTAGGGCAGCTTTCAGAACGTCGTCTGGATTATGCCGATCTCTATTTTCAGTCCAGCTTTCACGAATCCTGGGTGCTGGAAGACAAAATCATTAAAGATGGCTCCTACCATATCGATCAGGGTGTGGGCGTGCGTGCGGTCAGCGGAGAGAAAACCGGCTTCGCCTATGCAGACCAGATCACGCTGAATGCACTGCGTCTCTCCTCTGAAGCCGCACGCAGCATCGTACGCGAACAGGGAAATGGCAAGGCACACACGCTTTCTGCCGTGATGAACCGTTCGCTCTATCAGGCTATCGATCCGCTGAGCAGCCTGACACGTGAAGACAAAATTGCCCTGCTGCATCGCGTTGATAAAGTGGCTCGTGCGGCTGATCCGCGCGTGCAGGAAGTCAATGCCAGCCTGACCGGCGTTTACGAGCAGGTATTGGTAGCCGCGACTGACGGCACGCTGGCGGCAGATGTCCGTCCGCTGGTTCGCCTCTCTATTAGTGTCCAGGTGGAAGATCAGGGCAAACGTGAACGCGGCGCAAGCGGCGGCGGTGCGCGTACCGGTTATGCGTTTTTCCTGGCAGATGAAGATGGCGAAGTCCGCGCTGACGCCTGGGCGCGTGAAGCAGTGCGTATGGCGCTGGTGAATCTCTCCGCCGTGGCCGCACCTGCTGGTGCGTTGCCAGTGGTACTGGGTGCGGGCTGGCCGGGCGTGCTGCTGCATGAAGCGGTCGGTCACGGTCTGGAAGGCGACTTCAATCGCCGTGGCACCTCGGTGTTCAGCGGTAAAATTGGTCAGCAGGTTGCGTCTGACCTCTGTACCGTGGTGGATGACGGCACCCTTGAAGGGCTGCGCGGTTCACTGGCAGTAGATGATGAGGGCGTTCCCGGTCAGTACAACATGCTGATTGAGAATGGTGTGCTGAAAGGCTACATGCAGGACAAGCTGAATGCGCGACTGATGGGGGTTAGCCCTACCGGTAATGGACGTCGTGAATCCTACGCGCATCTGCCGATGCCGCGCATGACCAACACCTATATGCTGGCTGGCAAGTCATCGCCGCAGGATATTATTGAAAGCGTTGAGTATGGCCTCTATGCGCCGAACTTTGGTGGCGGTCAGGTGGATATCACCTCCGGCAAATTTGTCTTCTCAACCTCAGAGGCTTATCTGATTGAGAACGGCAAAATCACCAAACCGGTTAAAGGCGCAACGCTGATTGGTTCCGGCATCGAAGCGATGCAGCAGATCTCGATGGTGGGTAATGACCTGGCGCTGGATAAAGGCGTCGGCGTCTGTGGTAAAGAGGGACAGAGCCTGCCGGTCGGTGTCGGTCAGCCGACCCTGAAGCTGGATAAACTGACCATCGGCGGCACCGCCTGATGTGACCCCAACAACCCGCCGCCTGGCGGGTTGTCAGAATGCTGACAAATCCATAGCCGGATGAACCTGGCAGCAATGCAATAGCTGAAAGCGCAGGGAACACGGGCAGAGGAGGAAAGCGTCCCGCGCCACGGATGGCGCGGGCCGAGCGTGTCAGGGATGACGGATTTTGCGTCTTTCCGATCTGACCGTGTTCCCTTCGCTGGCTGGGTCTTACAGCTGGTCGGGACAGATGTTGTCAACAATCTATTGTTAGCTTTTACGATGCTGCTGATACTGTTCAGCCACCTGTTCAAAATAGCCGGTCAGATAATCGATACAGACCTGCACCTTAAGCGGTAACTTATCCTTCTCGGTATAGAGCGCGTAGACCGGGCGCGGATCGGACTGATACTGCGGAAACAGAATATCGATCTCGCCTGCGGTGATCTCATTAATCACCCACATCATCGGCACATAGGCGATGCCATTGCCCGACTTCAGCCAGCGAATCAGCGTCAGGGAATCATTGGTCACAAAACGCCCCTGCGGTGCCAGGCGTGTCACTAATCCTTCCGGCGCAATCAGTTCGAAATTGTTGTCGGGCCGTACGCTATATTCCAGCCAGGAAAAATTATCGATATCACCCGGCTTCTCCGGCGTACCATGCTGCGCCAGATAGCTTTTTGCGGCGCACACCACCATCGGCATCGCACCCAGGCGACGCGAAAACAAGCTGGAATCTTTTAACGCTCCCACCCGAATCACCAGATCCAGACCATCCGCGATCAGATCCGGGGCCGGAACGCCGGTGACCAGATTCACACTCAGCCCCGGATATTCCCGCAGCATATCGCTGGTCATGCCGGCTAACACGTTCTGCGCCATGGTAGAGGAGCTGCCAATTCGCAGTACGCCAATGGGCGTATTGTTAAAAGCGTAAAGCTGTTCATGCACCTGCGTCGCTTCGGCCAGCATACGGCGGCAGCCCTGATAATAGATTTTGCCCGCTTCGGTCAGCCCGATACTGCGGGTACTGCGATTCAGCAGTTTTACCTGCAATGCATCTTCCAGTTTCGCGACGATCTGGCTGATTGATGAGACGCTCAGATGAAGCTGACGCGCCGCAGCGGTAAACGAACCCAGTTCGACCACTTTAGCGAAGACAGACATGCCTTTCAGTCGTTCCATTATTTACTCTGACTTAAAAGTGATTTAGATCACATTCTGTAGAAAACTTATAGTCAGGCGCGTTATTATAAGCGCGCCGGGGTATTTCCCGGTGATTCTTCATTGCCTGATACCCTTCGATGATACGCTATTATTAAGCCAGCTGCGGTTCGGATAACGCTTCCAGAGGGTTTTCCCGCGACATCTGAAGAGGCATGAGTATCCCGGCAAGGTCGAACTAAGGATTTGTGATGAGTGTGCTTCCGGTATTTGTCATGTTTGGGCTCTCTTTTCCGCCCATTTTCATCGAACTTATTATTTCACTGATGCTGTTCTGGTTAGTGAAACGCGTGCTTACGCCGAGCGGTATCTACGATCTTGTCTGGCATCCGGCACTTTTTAATACAGCGCTTTACTGCTGTGTGTTTTACCTTGTCTCCCGTTTATTAGTCTGAGGTTTAAGTGAAAGCACTCATAAGAAAAATCGCGCGCTACGCGATTACTATCCTGCTGGTCATCATCGCAGTGGTCATTATTTTCCGCGCCTGGGTCTTCTATACCGAATCGCCCTGGACCCGTGATGCGCGTTTCGCCGCTGACGTGGTGGCGATCTCCCCTGACGTCACCGGCCTGATCACCGAGGTTCCGGTACACGACAACCAGCTGGTGAAGAAGGGCGATACGCTGTTTGTGGTTGACCGGCCGCGCTATCAAAAAGCGCTCGATCAGGCGCAGGCGGATGTTGAATATTACCAGGCACTGGTCAGTGAGAAACGTCGCGAAGCCGGGCGCCGTAACCAGCTGGGCACCTCCGCCATGTCGCGCGAGGCTATCGAGCAATCCAATAACGATTTGCAAACCAGCGAGCACCAGCTGGCGAAATCGGTGGCGACACGCGATCTGGCGAAGATTGACCTTGAGCGCACCACGGTGAAAGCGCCATCCGATGGCTGGGTCACCAACCTGAATGTCTACCAGGGTGAGTTCATTACCCGTGGTTCGGTTGCCGTGGCGCTGGTTCAGCAGCACTCTTTCTATGTGCTGGCTTACCTGGAAGAGACCAAACTGCACGGCGTGGAGAAGGGCTTCCGCGCGGAAGTCACCCCACTTGGCAGCAACATCGTGTTGCGCGGCACCGTAGACAGTGTGGCGGCTGGCGTCACCAACAGTAGCAGCTCGGTCGACAGCAAAGGCATGGCAACGGTGGACTCCAATCTGGAGTGGGTCCGTCTGGCGCAGCGTGTGCCGGTGCGCATCCGGCTTGATCAGCAGCCCGGCAATCGCTTCCCGGCGGGCACGACAGCGACAGTGGTGATCACCGGTCAGGCCGATCGTCAGCCTGAACAGGTTTCACCGATGGTCAGACTGTTTAATCGCCTGCGTGAGTTTGGTTAAGAGGGCGATATGATCGAGTTCCTGCGGTTCCCGGTAAAGCTCACCTTTGCGCTGGTGTTAGCGCTGATGGTGGGTTTTCACTTTAACCTTGAAACGCCGCGCTGGGCGGTGATGACCGCCGGTATCGTGGCCGGCGGCACCGCGTTTGCAGCAGGGGGGGACCCCTATTCTGGGGCGCTGCGCTATCGCGGCGTTTTGCGTATTATCGGGACATTTATTGGCTGTATCGCCGCGCTGACCATCATGATCGCCACCGTGCGTGCACCGGTCGTGATGCTGCTGCTGTGCTGCATCTGGGCAGGACTCTGCGTCTGGCTCTCTTCGCTGATCAAGGTAGAAAACTCTTACGCGCTCGGACTGGCGGGCTACACCGCGCTGATTATTGTGGTGACGGCTAATGCCAGCGGCGGTCTGACGCTGGTGCCACAATATGCGGTAGAGCGCTGCAGTGAAATCGTACTCGGCATCCTGTGCGCCATTCTGGCCGACATGATTTTCTCACCCCGTTCGATTAAAAAAGTGATCGACGCTGAGGTCGATTCGCTGCTGGTGGCACACTATAACCTGTTGCAACTCTGCGTCGCTCACGGTGATAAAGAAGAGGTCGATAAAGCCTGGAGCGCGCTGGTACGGCGCACCACGGCGCTGAACAGCATGCGCAGCCAGTTGATGATGGAATCCTCACGCTGGAAGAACAGCAATCGCCGTTTGCAGATGCTCAATACGCTGTCACTGACGCTGATTACACAGGCAGCCGAAACCTTTCTGATCCAGAATTCCCGTCCTGATTACATTCCGCCCCAGTATCGTCTGATGGTTGAAAAACCAGCCTCGACCGTTGAAGAGGTGCATAAGCGGATGAAAGTGATGCGGCGGGTGATTGGTGCCAGCGGCAAATCAACGCCGGTCACGCTGGCCAGCTGGGTAGGCACTGCTACCGAATATCTGCTGCTGCTGAAAGGGATCAAAAGTAATAGCCGGATCACCTCGCTGGAAGAGGAGATTCTGCAGCGCGAAGTGGTGATCCAGGCGCGTTCCGCTGAAACGCATCATGCGATGATCAATGGTATCCGTACCTTTGTGGCCACCGCGCTGGGTTCGCTGTTCTGGCTCTATACCGGCTGGACCTCTGGCAGTGGCTGCATGGTCATGCTGGCTGTCATCACCGCGCTGGCGATGCGTATGCCCAACCCGCTGATGATGGCAAAGGACTTTCTCTACGGCATGACGGTCGCGGTTCCGCTGGGCGCGCTCTACTTTATGTATGTTCTCCCGGCGACGCAGCAGAGCGCACTGCTGCTCTGCATCGCAATCGGCCTGCTCGGTTTTATCGGTGGTATTTTCATTCAGCGGCGTCAGCTTGGCACGCTGGGGGCGTTGATTGGCACCCTTAACGTTCTGGTGCTGGATAATCCGATGGAATTCCACATTAACGTCTTTCTCGATAACGTTCTGGGCCAGGTCATCGGCTGCTTCGTGGCGATGATGGTGATCCTGCTGATTCGTGATAAATCAAAAGCGCGCACCGGCCGCAAGCTGCTGAACCGCTTTATGTATGCGGCTGTCTCTGCCATGACGACCAATCAGGCGCGCCGGCGTGAAAACCATCTGCCAGCGCTCTATCAGCAACTGTTTCTGCTGCTGAACCTGTTTCCGGGCGATATCAACAAATATCGCATCGCCCTGACGCTGATCATCGGTCATCAGCGGTTACGCGACGCAGAAGTGCCGGTGAATGCCGACCTCTCTGCTTATCACCGGCAGTTGCGTTACACCGCTGACCGGGTGATCTCCGCCAGCAGCGATGACAAGCGGCGTTACTACTTTGAACGTCTGCTGAAAGAGCTGGATGTCTATCAGGAAAAACTGGCCCATTACGAGGCTCCCGCCAGCGTAACGGAACCGGTAAAACGACTGGCTATGATGCTGGATAAGTACCAGAACACGCTCATCCAAATCTGAATCTGGCCGCTGTGACCTGCAGCGGCCTGCGCAATCCCCACCCATCACAAAATCTGTCGCTTTTGCCAACTATACTCTCCAGACGGAAGAGCAAAACTGACAGGAGCGAATCAATGAAATCACTGCAAGAGAGCGAACTGTTCCGGACCGGCTATTTAGCGGACGGCCAGTGGCATCAGGCGGCTTCTACCTTTGACGTGACCAATCCGGCGACCGGTGAGGTGATTGCACAGGTGGCAAAAGCGGGTAAAGCTGAAACGGAACAGGCTATCGCCGCAGCGGAGCGCGCATTTCCCGCCTGGCGGGCGCAGACTGCAAAAGCGCGCGCTGAAATTCTCACTCGCTGGTACCAGCTGATCATTGAGAACAAGCGCTGGCTGGGACTGCTGATGACGACCGAACAGGGCAAGCCCCTGAAAGAGGCGGAAGGGGAAGTAGAATACGCCGCCAGTTTTATTCAGTGGTTCGCCGAGCAGGCGAAACGGACCAATGGTGAGATTATTCCGCCAGCTAAACCCGGCTCCCGTATTCTGGCAACCCGCGAACCGATTGGCGTTGTGGCCGCCATTACGCCGTGGAATTTCCCGATGGCGATGCTGACCCGCAAACTGGGGCCAGCTCTGGCTGCCGGCTGCACCGGCATTATTAAACCTGCCAATAACACGCCACTCTCCGCCTTTGCCCTGCTGGCGCTGGCGAAGGAGGCAGGCGTGCCTGATGGTGTACTGAATGCGGTAGCCGGTGATACCCATGCTATCAGCGATGCCATCATGGCCAGCAAAGCGGTGCGTAAAATCTCGTTCACCGGCTCCACCCAGGTGGGCAAGCTGCTGATGCGCAATGCTGCCGAAACCATGAAAAAAGTGTCGATGGAGCTGGGGGGTAATGCCCCTTATATCGTGTTTGACGATGCCGACATTGATGCCGCCGTACAGGGCGCCATTGCCAACAAATTCCGTAATGCGGGCCAGGTGTGCGTCAGCGTAAACCGCTTCTACATTCACAATGCTATCTATGATCGTTTTACTCAGCAGCTGGCTACCGAAGTGAACAAGCTGAAGGTGGGCAACGGCATGGAAGAGGGCGTGATTGTCGGGCCATTAATTGAGGCATCGGCGGTGGAAAAGGTTGAGCAGCACGTCAATGATGCGGTAGCAAAAGGCGGCAAATTACTGGCGGGTGGCGAGCGACATGCGCTGGGTGGCAACTTCTGGCAGCCCACTGTGATTACTGAGGCGCACGAAGGGATGCAGCTCGCGCAGGAGGAGACCTTTGGTCCGGTGGCTGCCTGTTTCCGCTTTGATGATGAAGATGAGGTCATCCGTCGCGCTAACGATACGCCGTTCGGCCTTGCCGCATACTTTTACACCCAGAATCTGCAGCGGGTGTTCCGTGTTTCAGCCGCGCTGGAAAGCGGCATGATTGGCATTAATGAATGTGCCGTATCAACCGAGCTGGCGCCGTTTGGTGGTGTGAAAGAGTCGGGGCTGGGCCGCGAAGGTTCGGTACTCGGCATGGAAGAGTATCTGGAGGTCAAAGCGCTGCACCTGGGCGGTTTGAGCTAGCGGACAGTAACGGGCGGCGAAGGTCGCCCGCAGACGGAGCATGGGAGCCGTCAGCATGAAAATCGAGCGTTTTGATTTTAATGAAATTGTCGATCAGGCCCATTTCTTCCGCCAGTTCAGCGAGCGATTTGCGCTGGAGGAGCGCCGCATCTGCGATCTGGATGGATTATGGGATGTGGTGACGGGCGATCTGTTACCGCTGCCGCTGGAGATTGAGTTTGTTAATCTGGGCAGGGGACAGCGACGGCGTTATGGCGCGCTGATTCTGTTATTTGATGAAGCGGAAGAGGAGCTGGAAGGTCAGCTTCACTTTAATGTCAGATAAAACGTCAGATGAAAAAAGGCCCCGGCGAGCGGGGCCAAAGGGTTCGTCATACATCTGACGAGGAATTATTTATAAAGCTGTGCGGTGATGTGATAGTTATCACCGGTGCGCGCCTCAATAACTTTATAGGCGCTGGCACCCTGTTCATCCGCTTTCTGAGAAAGCTCAGCGCGGTAATCCATTGGCGATCCCGCGGTTCCACTGATGGTTACGGTGCCCGCAGGCTGCAGGTTCTGCGTCTGATCGCCGGTGACCAGCTGTGCGGCTGATGCGCCGAACGTCATAACGGAAAGCAGACTGACTGTAGCGATGGTTGTTTTAATATTCATGATTATCTCCTCAATACATTCAACAACCTGCGGTTACTCGTAAAGGCGGGTCGTCGATATCTTCTGACGCCCTTCAGGCGTCATCACGGTTAATTATTTATAAAGCTCAGCGGTGACATGCCAGGTGTTATCCTGGTTGTTTTCGATGATGCGATAGTGGCTTGCGCCCTGGGCATCCGCTTTCTCTGACAGCACCTGACGGATATGCGTCTGGTCGCCATTTCGTCCACCAATGCTGATGGTCTGATTCATTGGCTGCAGACCCTGTGCCTGTTCATTGGACACCAGGCTGGCGGCGTTGGCACCTACTGAGAACAGGGATGCCAGACTCAGTGCAGCGATAGCTAATTTCATTTTCATGGTCAACTCTCCTGAAATTTCTGCTTCAGCTCTCCGGAGCGCAAAAGGGCGCGTCAGACAGAGAGCAGATGGCATTATCGGTTACGCCTTAGTTATACAGTGCGGCGGTAGCGTGATAGTTGCCGTTGTTGTATGCCTCAATCACGCGATAGGCTTTTGCGCCCTGCTGATCGGCTTTGTCGCTGAGTTTCTGTTTGATATCCATCGGTGAACCCGCCACGCCGCTGACACTGATGGTGCCGACAGCCTGCAGATTCTGCGCCTGTGACGCATCAATAGATTCTGCTGCCACAGCACCAAATGAGAGTGCGGAGAGAATGCTCAGGGTAGCAATGGTAGTTTTTACGTTCATAGATTTTTCCTCGTCGTCTATTTTTATCTTTTTATTTAGTGTGATTTGCATCACGAAAAGAAGTATAGAACTAATAACGTCAGAAATTAATACTCCGCTAATAATTTTTTTTGTGATTCTTTATCCTTATGGCTACTTTTAATAACTTAACGTTATAAAAAAAGGATAAAAAGTAACCTTTAAGCCACTTTTAATTGCAAAAACAGTGAGATAGATCACTTTAACTTTTAGTGCGAAAGTCGGGGGTGTATCGGGCTGGAGTTTGATCTGGATCCGGGCAATGGTGCCGGTTCAGTGATGTAAAGCAGTGTAAAATAGCGCATAAAGTGAAGCAGAGTTATCGATCTGACCAACAGCCGGGCGTGTAAAAGCAGGCTTATTACTTATCCAGAGCGGGTAACTGTCGTGGAAAGGGGTGAGCAGAGAGAACGAACTGACGATCTGGCGCATGATGGCCGGTCGTCAGTCCGCGATCAGAGTTCCTGTTCAAACAGGGTGAGGATGGCGCCGTGCAGCTGCTTAACGGTGAAGTCGCGCGCGCGGGTAATAAAGATTGTGTCATCGCCAGCGATGGTACCCAGAATCCCGTGCGACTTACCCAGTGAATCCAGCATACGTGCAATCAGCTGCGCTGCGCCGGGACTGGTATGAATCACTACCAGGGCATCGTTGTAGTCGATATCCAGTACCAGGTTTTTTAACGGGCTGGTGGTGGTCGGCACACCCAGCTCAGCGGGCAGGCAATAGACCATCTCCATCCTGGCATTCCGGGTGCGCACTGCGCCAAACTTGGTCAGCATCCGCGAGACTTTGGACTGATTGATATTTTCAAAGCCCTCGTCCTGAAGCGCCTGAACAATTTCGCCCTGGGAACTGAATTTTTCTTCTTTTAATAAGGCTTTAAAAGCCTTAACCAGATCGTCTTGTTTCGATGGGTTTCGCATAGGTTACCAATAAATAGAGAGAATAACCGCGCATCCGCCCGCGGCAGAGTGGTGATTATGCATTTATATGCATTTTTATGCAATCGTTCGATTGATGAGCAGCGTCCGGGCGGCTAGCGGGCGGCGATAATAGCAAATAAATCCGCTCAGACCAAAACACGCGTCACAGCCCCGGAAGGCGAAGGTTGCAAAGTTGTTATATTATTGGTGGTGTAGTAACAGAAAACGCACGTAGCCGTTCTCTGTCTGACGACGGCAAAGTTGTCGGTCATTCAGGTGCAATGATAAGTAACTTTTGAATCCGGAGATTAAGTGTGAAAACACGTAGAATTAACAACGGATATTTATCATCGCCTGAGCAGTTGATTAAGGTCTGACACAGATAGAATTTCGGCCCATCTCTGCCCCACCTTAATAAGGAGTTAAGAATGAAAGTTGCCGTTCTCGGTGCCGCTGGCGGCATAGGCCAGGCGCTCGCACTTCTGCTCAAAACCCAGCTTCCCGCAGGTTCAGAACTCTCGCTGTATGACATCGCGCCGGTTACGCCGGGTGTTGCCGTTGATCTCAGCCATATTCCTACCGCAGTGGCTATTCAGGGATTCAGTGGAGAAGACGCCACGCCTGCCTTACAGGGTGCCGATGTGGTACTGATTTCCGCTGGTGTCGCACGTAAGCCCGGTATGGATCGCGCCGACCTGTTTAACGTTAACGCAGGCATCGTCCGTAACCTGATCGAACAGGTTGCCACAACGGCACCTAAAGCGTTGATTGGTGTCATCACCAACCCGGTCAATACCACCGTGGCCATTGCGGCAGAAGTGCTGAAAAAGCACGGTGTTTACGACAAAAATCGGCTGTTCGGCGTGACCACGCTGGATATCATTCGCGCCAATACTTTTGTGGCTGCATTGAAAGGCAAGCAGCCTGATCAGGTGGAAGTTCCGGTCATTGGTGGCCACTCTGGCGTAACCATTCTGCCGCTGCTGTCGCAGGTTAAAGGCGTCAGCTTCAGCGATCAGGAAGTGGCCGATCTGACCAAACGCATCCAGAACGCCGGCACCGAAGTGGTGGAAGCCAAAGCGGGTGGCGGCTCGGCCACGCTGTCGATGGGCCAGGCAGCCGCACGTTTCGGTTTGTCACTGGTACGCGCGCTGAAGGGTGAAGCTAATGTGGTGGAGTGTGCTTACGTAGAAGGCGAGGGTGAACATGCGCGCTTCTTCTCCCAGCCGCTGCTGCTGGGTAAAAACGGTGTGGCTGAACGCAGGCCGATTGGTACCCTCAGCGCTTACGAACAGCAGGCGCTGTCAGGCATGCTGGATACGCTGAAGAAAGATATCGCCCAGGGCGAAGAGTTCGTTAAGCAGTAACTGACGGCTCAGACTTGCAATAACGCCCGGCTTTGCCGGGCGTTTTGCATTACAGTCCGCCAGACTTATAGGCGCGGGCAGCGGGTGTACCGTTGCTGGCAGGCAGCTTCTTACCCAGGGTTTCCATACGCATCTGGAACGGCGGGAACGGCATCTCAATACCGTGCTGATCAAATCCGCTGAGAATCAACTGATGCAGTTCGTGACGAAGCGGCATACGGTGTCCCATCTCAGCAGCATGCACACGAAGTTCAAATAACTGAATGCCCTGCTGCAGATCGACCAGGAAGGCTTCCGGTTGCGGCGTGTCCAGGACATAGCTGCAGCGCTCAGCCGCCTGGATCAGAATGGTGGTCACCTGTTCACTGCTGACTTTCGCCGGAGCCGGAATGGTGAGCACCACGCGCGTCACGGAATCGGACAGCGACCAGTTAATAAACTGCTCGGTGATAAAGGCCTTGTTCGGCACGATGATCTCTTTGCGGTCCCAGTCGGTAATAGTGGTCGCGCGGGTATTAATTCGCGTGATACTGCCGGTCAGATCGCGGATCGTCACGGTATCGCCGATACGAATCGGCTTTTCGAACAGGATAATCAGACCTGAGATAAAGTTGGCAAAAATCTCCTGCAAACCAAACCCCAGTCCCACACCCAGCGCGGCAACCAGCCACTGCAGCTTTGACCACTCAATACCAATCATTGAGAAACCAATCAGCCCGCCAATCAACAGCAGCAGATATTTGGTCAGTGTGGTGATGGCGTAACCCGTACCTGGCGTCAGATTAAGATGCTGCAACAGCGCCAGCTCAAGCAGCGCGGGCATATTGCGCACCAGCTGGGTGGTGATAATAAACACCAGAATGGCGATCAGCACCGACCCCAGGGTGATGGGCTGAATCGACTCTACGCCCTGCACTGAGGTACTGACGTCCCACAGCTGAATATTCTCCAGGAAGCCAAAGGCCGAATGGATTTCTGACCACAGCACAATCACGGAGACCAGGGCGATAAGCATCAGGATAGAGCGTACCAGCCGCAGCGACTGCGCACTGATCGCATCCAGGTCAATTACCGGCTCTTCAATTTCAATCGCATCAGTGTTCAGAGAGCCTTGCTCCTTCTCCTCTTCACTGCGCGCACGGTTAGCCAGCATATCGGCACGACGCTGACGGGCGCGATCAAAGCCAAGACGGCGACGCTGAATCAGCATCCAGCGCCGGATAATGTGATAGATAACCAGCAGCAGGAACCAGATGGCGACAGAGGTTTCCAGTCGCGCCAGCAGCGCCTGCGCGGTAGCCAGATAACCCACAGCGGAGGCGAGGGCAGCCATCAGCGGCATGGCGATCATCAGGTTCCACAGCATCCGGTTCACCATGTTCTCGCCATTTCCCTCTTTATCGAGATAGAGCGGAATCCCGGAACGCTTCAGGCTGACGGTGACAATGCTGATTGCCCCGCAGATCAGGATGAAACAGAGACGACCCAGCGACGAGGAGAACTGCCGATCTTCCAGATTACCAAAGGCGATCAGCAACATAATCAGCGGCACAATTAATCCGATGCTCAGCGAGTAGTAGCGCATGGCACGCGCCACCCGGTTTTGCGGCCAGCGGAAATGCACAATGAACAGGCCGTTAGGACGGGCAAAGGCAGCGCTGATCATAAACGCCCACAGCAGCGGCAGCGTGGCGGTAATGCCATCACCAATCGCTACGGCGATAGGGTAGGGCCAGGCGTTCTGCAGGCCATAACCCAGTGCACCCCATAATACCGGCAGCGGCAGCGCCACCAGGATCGACCAGAACAGGGTACGGATAGTCAGACGGAAACGATCCTGCGTGACCTTGCCGACTTTGCTGGCGGAACGGTCAAGGAAAGCATTGAAGTGGCGGCGCGAACTGATGCTGAAGCCGACCAGCAGCAACGCACCAATAATCGGCAGCACCGAGTTGCGGCTGGTAAACATCATCGCCATCGCTTTGCCGAGCTGACCCAGCGTATCCAGCGACAGCAGACGGGAAAGATCTTTGGCCAGATCCAGCGGATAACTCAAACCAATCGGGTTAACGTCGGCGGTCCAGAACAGATAGCGGTGCGTCGCCTCTTTGACTTCCGTCAGCGCATCCTGCAACTGCGTGTTGCCAACCTTGAGCTTGGTGATCTCCAGAATCAGCGTGTCACAGCCGGAGATCAGCGAATTGAGCAGTTCCCTCTGAGTGCGTAGCTGCGCATCAAGAATACGCTTCTGGTCTGCGGTGAAGGGCTGACCATCGGTCTGCCGTCCCTTGCGCAGCGCCTCCTGGCGCTCCAGCAGATCTTCATAATTGAGACGCTGCACGCGAAGCTGTGCCATCTCATTATCAATCTGCTGCGACTTGGGCATCTCCGGCAGACGCGCGACCTGCGCCCGTAGCGCTTCGCCCAGCAGATTAGAGGCACCCAGCCACTGCGACTGTTCACGCAGGGTAGAGAGCGCCTGACGGACCTGAATAATCTGGTTGGTGGCCAGTCGCTGCTGCGACGCCACCAGATCCATGCGCTGCGCCTGCTGATTCAGGGCAACCGAGAGTTCGCGGTTAACCCGAAACTGATCGCTGATCTCTGGCGGAAGATCGCCACTGTTTTCTGCCAGTTGCTCGGTGCGGGCCAGCGCGACTTCGGCTTCACGTTGCCGCTGATCGTTGAGCTGGTTGCGCAGCGCCTGAAGATAGTTATCGAGCTGAGTTGCTTTGCGCTGGTGGGCTTCAGCCCGCATCCGCGCCAGTTCCTGACGGTTGTTGGCAGAGAGCTGTGCCAGCTCAAGTTCATCGACCAGCGCTTTATTCGCGGCGCTTTCCGCCTGGCGAGCCGCCAGCTGCAGCTGCCCCTGTGGCGAACTGCTGCTGACGCTCTGCAAACGGCGTTCACTCTCCGTCATCGCCCGGCGTGCTTCAGTCTGCTGCTGCGGCAGTTGCGACAGCGAATCACTGATTTCCCGCGCCCGATCCTGCTCCTGCCGTGCCTGACGCCCCTCTTCCAGCAGCTGGCTGCTGACCTGCAGGATCTCCTGATCCAGCTCGGCGCTGCTCATGTTGTTGCGCACGGTTTTCCCGCTGTCACTCAGCGCGGCGATCTGCTGACGCAGTTCGCGCGCCAGACGCGGAAAATCATCAATAACCTGCTGATATTGCGCCGCGCGCTCCAGCGACTCATCGCGTTCAGAGAGAAAGTTTAAGGCGGCTTCAATCGTCTGGATCTGTTCAGCCTGCGAGGGTGAACTTTTGGCCGATTTTATCTCTTCCAGCTGCTGTTTGAGCTGGCTGGCATCAGGAAGGCTGGCCGCGAAGGCCGGGCTGCTGAGCCACAGGCTCAGCAGCAGGAGGAGAATCGAACGCACAGAGGACACTCAATTTAATCGACGATGACGTCTGAAATGTCTGTCGCGACCGGCAGCGCAATCGCCAGCGGTTGACCCAGACGGGTTTTGCTTTCTGCTTCCAGGCTTTCAGCCAGTTTGACGCGGCCAGGTGCGAACAGATTGATGACGGTAGAGCCAAGCTTGAAGCGGCCCATTTCCTGGCCTTTCAACAGCACCACGGCGCTTTCATCATCCGCTGCCGGATAGTGCCAGCGCTTGATCACGCCTTCACGCGGTGGCGTGATGGTGCCAGCCCAGACGGTTTCGATGCTGCCGACAATGGTGGCCCCCACCAGGATCTGCACCATCGGCCCGATATCGGTTTCGAAGTAGCAGATGACGCGCTCGTTACGGGCGAACAGGTTGGGAATATTACGCGCCGTCAGCGGGTTGACGGAGTAGAGGTCGCCAGGCACATAAATCATCTCACGCAGGATGCCGTTGCACGGCATATGGACGCGGTGATAATCACGGGGCGCCAGATAGGTGGTGACGAACTCGCCATCAACAAATTGTGCCGCCATCCGCTCATCACCTGCCAGCAGGGCGTCAATGGTGTAGTGATGACCTTTAGCCTGGAAAATCTGATCGCCATCAATGTGGCCGAGCTGGCTGATAGCGCCATCCGCGGGCAGGGCGATGAGATTGGCATCGGCATCCACCGGACGCGCATCGTCTTTCAGCGGACGAACGAAAAAGTCATTAAAGGTGCGATAGCTGGCGGTATCGGGCTTACGCGCTTCCGCCATGTCGACTTTGTAAAACCAGACAAAGATGTCAATGACCAGTTTGGTCAACCAACCACCGCGGCGACTGGCGCCCCAACCGGCAAGTTCAGTCAGCCATTTCTTCGGGAGAATATGATTCAAGCCGAGTTTTAAACGATCAAACACCTTAGCCTCCTGGCTATTTTATGACGTTGTAAAAAAGGGGGCGGATTGTAGCAGCGCCCCGTTCAGATGGCGACTATACCCGAATTCCGGCACGCTGCACGGTCTGGACGCGCGACTGGAATGCACCTCGCAAAATGCTCCGGCTTATCCGTTCAGACGCGGTTATACCGATTAACTTTCACCATCAGGGAAATTTTTACGCGTTTTTACCTGCGCCATGCTCTCCAGGATACGGTGGTAGTTATCAAAACGGGACCTGTTGATTTTGCCCTGTTCGACCGCTTCGCGAATGGCACAGCCGGGATCGCTGCCGTGTTTACAATCGCGGAATTTGCAATCGCCAAGGAATGCGCGGAATTCGACAAATCCGCGGGTAATTTGTTCCGGCTCAAGATGCCATAAACCGAACTCACGCACGCCAGGTGAATCGATCACATCGCCGCCGTCCGGGAAGTGATAAAGGCGCGATGCGGTGGTGGTGTGCTGGCCTAAGCCTGAGCCATCCGAAACCTCGTTAGTCAGAATAGCGACCTGCTCTTCTTTGTCGAAGCCGAGCAGGGCATTCAGCAGACTCGATTTGCCGACGCCAGACTGACCGGCAAAGATACTGATGCGGTCGGTCAGCGCCGCTTTCAGGTCGTCCATGCCGTTTTTCGCCCGGCTGGAGACCATCACCACGCGATAGCCAATATTGCGATAGATATCCATCTGCTTATCGACAAAGGCGCGCGCCTTGTCATCCAGCAGATCGGTTTTGTTCAGTACCAGCAACGGTTCAATATCCAGCGTTTCGCTGGCAACCAGATAGCGGTCGATGATGTTTAACGACAGTTCAGGCAGGATTGCGGAGACGACGATGATCTGGTCGATATTCGCCGCCATCGGCTTCACGCCGTCGTAAAAATCGGGGCGGGTTAATACGCTGGTGCGCTCATGCACCGCTTCAACAATACCTTTGTTGCCGCTGGTTGCCGGACGCCACAGCACCCGGTCGCCGGTGACCAGCGAACGAATGGTTCGGCGGATATTGCAGCGGTGGGCGACGCCTGCGCTATCCTCAACATCAGCGTGCATGCCAAAACGGCTGACAACGACCCCATCTGCAGCTTCACCAAACAGGTTGTCATCCGCTTCCGGACGCTCTCTGCGTTGGTTGAGACGGCGATCGTGGTTAGCGCTTACGCGGCGTTGTTGGCCCTTCGACAGTTTATTTTTACTCACTCACCCTCACAGCGTTAGCCAGATTTCGCCCGGCTGGGCAAAACGTCTATGATACACCTTATTCATCGTAAATGACGACTACAGCAACCGCAGGAAACAGCATGGCTACTGGAAATGAACAGAATCTGATCTGGATTGATCTTGAGATGACCGGACTTGATCCGACGCACGATCGCATTATTGAAATTGCGACCCTGGTGACTGACGCCAACCTGAACATTCTGGCGGAAGGGCCGGTCATGGCCGTTCATCAGTCCGATGCGCAGCTGGCGCTGATGGATGAGTGGAATGTCCGCACTCATACCAACAGCGGTCTGGTTGCGCGGGTGAAGGAGAGTCAGATTGACGATCGCGCAGCAGAGCTGGCGACCATTGAGTTCCTGAAACAGTGGGTTCCGGCGAACACCTCGCCTATCTGCGGCAACAGCATCGGGCAGGATCGTCGTTTCCTGTTTAAGTATATGCCTGAGCTGGAAGCGTACTTCCACTATCGTTATCTGGATGTCAGTACCCTGAAAGAGCTGGCTCGTCGCTGGAAACCCGATATCCTTCCTGGCTTCAAAAAAGGGGGGACGCACCAGGCTCTGGATGATATCCGTGAGTCCGTGGCGGAGCTGGCGTACTACCGCGAACACTTTTTGCAGCTTTAATCGGCGACGGGTGCGCATGAAATCACCAGGTTGCTGATTTAATCAGCAAACGCGCTGAAAGCGAAAATTTTTGCTTTCAGACGCTTGCAGCAGCAACGATTTCTCGTATAATGCGCACCCCGTACCGGTGAAGAATTTATTAACGGTACAAGGCGCGGGAATAGCTCAGTTGGTAGAGCACGACCTTGCCAAGGTCGGGGTCGCGAGTT
>NZ_JBLWNV010000023.1:0-40387 GCF_048452805.1 Pantoea sp. K16
GGTGCCGGGCAGGGGCAGGCAATCCGCAGCGCTGAACAGAATGAGTCTGCCAGGAGAGCCCGCAGGACGCGGGCGAAAGGCGGGGCGGCACAGGATGTGCCATCCCCGGCGGTCCGTCAGGCAGAGGAATGAAGTGAAGGAACCGCGCAGCGGCGCGAGGACCGCCAGCCCCTGCGCGGCACCAGACTGCGTTATCACCTGTCGCTTAACTGACTGGCATTACGCCCTTCTTCTTTATACGTCGCGCACTCGTGCCGACATCACCAGCGCTACAATCGCCAGCCCGAATGCCAGCCAGTAAACCGCCTCATGTCCCAGTCGCTCACTGAGCGTTCCCTGAATCACCCCAGCCAGAATCATGCCGGTCGAGATCGAGTTGGTGAACATGGTGGTCGCTGCACCAGGCCGTCCTGGCATCAGATCCTGAAACCACAGCATCCCTATGCCAGCAATAATCCCGACAAACACCGCGTTAAACAGCTGCAACACCATCAGCGACGTGCGGGAATTGAACAGCACCAGCCCCAGATAAAACAGTACGCCAGCCGCCACCGCGATCAGCATTAACCGGCGCTTGCCGATACGCCGCGCGTAATGTCCAGCCAGCAGCATCACCGGGATCTCCAGCCCCGCAGCCGTTCCCATCAGCAGACCGGCCAGCTTCTCAGGCAGCCCCAGCGTGGTGCTGATATAGAGCGGCATATCGATGATATACATAGTGTTGCAGGTCCACATCGCGACTGAGGCCAGGAACAGTAAACGCACATCCCGATCGCGCCAGCCACTTAGCGGCAGCCCGCCGCTTTGCATCAGGGGCTGCGAACGTGGCACCGACGGCACGGTGAACCAGACCAGCAGGATACAGATCAGAAACAGTGCGGCGGCCACCATAAATAGCGTCACAAAGCCGTAGTTCAGCGCCAGCGCGAAGGAGAGCGGCGGCCCAATCACCCACGCCAGCGACAGCTGTGCACGCATCACCGAACTGAACATCACCGCTTCACGCGCCGACTGATCGGCATATTCCCGCGCCAGCGCAAACAGCTGAGGCATCGAGACGCTGGCCAGCGCCGACAGCAGCACGCCCAGCGTCAGCAAGGTCAGATAGTGGCGGGTAAAGGCAAACAGCAGCGCATTGACCAGCGCCATCAGGCAGCAGAAGAGAATGATATGACGACGATCGCCGACGCTGTCAGAGCGCTTTGCCACCAGCATGCTCACCACGATACCGGCCACCGCATTGATGGTGAAAAACAGTCCGACCCAGAAGGGCCGCGCCTGCACCTCGCGCGTCAGAAACAGGCTGAGCGTCGGCGCCTGCAGTGCGCCCGCGATGCCCAGCATGAACGAGGCGACCATAAAAGCGAGGTAAACCGGATTGATGCGGCGCTGCCGCGTTAACAGCGATTTCATACCGAAATCCCTTACAGAACAAACAGAGGGGAAAAAGAAGGGTAGACGATACCGCGCAACATGAAAAAAGCCAGCAGAGATCATCTGCTGGCGGTGTAAATGCACCCTACTCAGAAAAGCACTCCGCTGTACAGCGAAGTCAGGGTCGAACGCCATTCAGTGCTGAATGCCTCCCGCTCTTCCCATAACGCAAAGTTTGCTCTTAAAATAGGGCAAGAAAAACAGAGCGCTTTTCACCGGGAGTTCCTCTTTTATGTCCTCATCACGTCTGAAGCAGCAGTTCATTCGCCTGTGGCAGAGCTGTCAGGGGCAAACGCAGGAGATTACCCTCAGCGAACTGGCTGACCTGCTGCACTGCTCGCGCCGCCATATGCGCAATCTGCTCAACCGGATGCAGGCCGCGGGCTGGCTAATCTGGCAGGCGGAAGCCGGACGCGGCAAGCGTTCACAGCTTACCTTCTGCTATACCGGACTGGCCCTGCAGCAGCAACGTGCCGAGGATTTGCTGGAGCAGGATCGCATCGATCAGCTGGTCCAACTGGTGGGCGATAAAAATCAGGTACGGCAGATGATCGCCGCGCATCTGGGACGCAGTTTCCGTCAGGGCAAGCATATCCTGCGGGTGCTCTACTATCGTCCGCTGCTCAATCTGCTGCCCGGTTCGCCGCTGCGGCGCTCCGAAACCCACATTGCGCGACAGATTTTCAACGGCCTGACGCGGATAAATGAGGAAAACGGGGAAATCGAGCCCGATATTGCGCACCACTGGCAGCAGACTTCCCCGCTTCACTGGCGCTTCTTTCTGCGTCCGGCGATTCGCTTTCATCACGGCAGAGAACTGGAGATGGAGGATGTGCTGGCCACGCTTGAGCGTCAGCGCCCCCACCCACTCTTTTCCCATATCGAGCAGATCGACTCGCCCGCGCCCTGGACGCTGGATATCCGCTTAAGCCAGCCCGATGAAGGGTTGCCCTGGCTGCTGGGCAGCGTCAGTGCGATGATCCTGCCGCGCGAATGGCCGACGCTGCACGATTTTGCCCGCCAGCCCGTTGGCACCGGTCCTTACCGGGTGATCCGCAATCAGGAGAGTCAGCTGAAGATCGAAGCGTTTGATGACTATTTTGGTTTTCGCGCCCTGATTGATGATGTCTCTATCTGGGTACTGCCCGACATCAGCGATGAGCTGGTTTATGCCGGTGTCCGCCTGCAGGGCGATGGAGCCGATGAGATTCAGGAGGAGAGCCGTCTTGAAGAGGGCTGCTACTATCTGCTGTTCGACCAGCGTTCAGAGCAGGGACGCAACGAGGCGGTCCGGCGATGGGTCAGCTACCTGTTTAATCCTATCGCCCTGCTCAATCACGCCGGTGTCGGCTACCAGCGCTACTGGTTTCCGGCGTATGGCCTGCTGCCGCGCTGGCATCACCGGCGCGACCTGACGCCAGTGGAAAAACCGCCCGGCTTAACCCACCTTACGCTGACCTGGTACAGCCAGCACGTGGAGCATGAAGGCATCGCTAACGCGCTGCGTCCGCTACTGGCAGAACATGGCGTCACGCTGGAGACCCGCGAGATCAGCTACGAAAGCTGGTATCAGGGCGAAGCGGAAAGTGATATCTGGCTTGGCAGCGTGAACTTTACCCTGCCGCTGAATTACTCTCTGTTTGCGCAGCTTTATGAGATCCCGTTGCTGCATCACTGTCTGCCGATCGACTGGCACAGCGATGCGGCCCGCTGGCGCGAGAAAACGCTGCCGCTGGCCGAATGGAGTAAACAGTTAGTCGAAGAAGCGGGTCTTCATCCGCTGTTTCACCACTGGCTGCTGCTTGAAGGTCAGCGCAGCATGCGCGGCGTTCGGATGAATACGCTGGGCTGGTTTGATTTTAAATCCGCCTGGTTCGCGCCACCCGCGCTGTGAGGCTTTCGCCCCGGCGCTGAAATGACTAGAATGTGACGTTCTCAACGGGGTGCCGCCTGCCGCCAGCAAGCAGCTGAGAGATACCCGTCGAACCTGATTCGGTTAATACCGACGTAGGGATTTGGGAGGCCTCTGTGCTCAGATCCTTTGCGACTCATCCCCTATTCTCCTGAAGGAGCGCAAAGTGTTAAACAAAGTTCTGCCGGTGCTGCTGTTACTCTCCGCCCCCGTTCTGGCGGCTAAGCCGGTTCTCACGGTCTACACCTACGACTCCTTCTCCGCTGACTGGGGCCCTGGCCCGGCGGTTAAAAAAGCCTTCGAGGCGCAGTGCAACTGCGAGCTGAAATTCGTCACGCTGGAAGATGGCGTGTCGCTGCTGAACCGCGTGCGCATGGAAGGGAAAAACAGCAAAGCCGATCTGGTACTGGGGCTGGATAACAATCTGGTACAGGCGGCGCAGAAAACCGGTCTGTTTGCCGAAAGTCAGGTCGATACCTCGACATTAAAACTGCCCGGCGGCTGGCACAACACCACCTTCGTGCCGTTTGATTATGGCTACTTCGCGTTTGTCTATGACAAAACCCGGCTGAAGAATCCGCCAAAAAGCCTGAAAGAACTGGTCGACAGCCCGGAGAAGTGGCGGGTGATCTACGAAGATCCCCGTACCAGCACCCCCGGCTTAGGCCTGCTGTTGTGGATGCAGAAAGTCTATGGCGATCAGGCACCGCAGGCGTGGCAGAAGCTGGCGCAGAAAACCGTGACGGTGACCAAAGGCTGGAGTGAAGCCTATGGCCTGTTCCTCAAGGGCGAAGGCGATCTGGTGCTGAGCTACACCACCTCACCGGCTTACCACATCATCGAAGAGAAAAAAGAGAACTATGCCGCCGCGCCGTTTGCAGAGGGCCACTATCTGCAGGTTGAAGTTGCCGCGCAGTTAGCCAGCAGCAAGCAGCCGGCGCTGGCACAGCAGTTTATGAAGTTTATGGTGTCACCCGACTTCCAGCGCACTATCCCGACCGGTAACTGGATGTACCCGGTAATCGACACGCCGCTGCCTGCCGGTTTTAGCGCGCTCACTGTGCCCGCCACCGCCCTGCAGTTCTCGCCGGAAGAGGTTGCCAGCCAGCGTTCAGGCTGGATCAGCCAGTGGCAACGCGCCGTCAGCCGCTGATGCCGCGCTGGCTTATCCCCGGTTCGCTCGCCACGCTGCTGTTAATCAGCGTGGCGCTGCTGGCCTTCGGTGCACTCTGGAGCGCCGCGCCAGAGAATGACTGGCGCAGCGTGCTGCAGGATGATTACCTGCATCACGTTATCGCCTTCTCTTTTGGTCAGGCGCTGCTCTCCGCGCTGTTGTCGCTGCTGCCAGCGGTGCCGCTGGCGCGCGCGCTCTATCGACGCCGTTTTCCTGGCCGTCAGCTGCTGCTGCGTCTGTGCGCCATGACCCTGGTGCTGCCGGTGCTGGTGGCGGTATTTGGTCTGCTCACCGTCTATGGTCGTGTCGGCTGGCTGGCGCAGCTGTGCCAGCTGGCAGGGATTGATTACCACTTCTCTCCCTACGGTCTATCGGGCATTTTGCTGGCGCACGTCTTCTTCAACCTGCCGCTGGCGACCCGCCTGATGCTGCAGGCGCTGGAGAGCATTCCGGCGGAACAGCGTCAGCTGGCGGCACAGCTCGACCTGCGCGGCTGGCACCATTTTCGTCTGCTGGAGTGGCCCTGGCTGCGGCGTCAGCTGCTGCCGACCGGCGCGCTGATCTTCATGCTCTGTTTCGCCAGCTTTGCCACCGTGCTCTCGCTGGGCGGCGGCCCGCAGGCGACGACCATCGAGCTGGCGATTTTCCAGGCGCTGAGTTATGACTATGATCCGGGACGCGCTGCACTGCTGGCGCTGATCCAGCTTGGCTGCTGCGTGACGCTGGTGCTGCTCAGCCAGCGCTTCAGCAAGGCCATTCCCGCCGGAACCAGCCAGCTGAACGGCTGGCGCGATCCGCAGGATTCGCGCGGGGCGCAGCTGGTTGATGCGCTGCTGATCCTGCTGGCGCTGATCCTGCTGCTGCCCCCGCTGGCGGCGGTCATCATCGATGGTCTGCACGGCGGACTGCGCGGCGCGCTGGCGCAGCCTGCTCTCTGGCAGGCGACGTTTACCTCACTGCGCATCGCCACCGGCGCCGGTCTGCTCTGTGTGGTGCTGACCATGATGCTGCTGTGGAGCAGTCGCGAGCTGCGCCTGCGTCAGCGCCCGGCGGCGGCAACCCTTATCGACACCAGCGGCATGCTGATTCTGGCGATGCCAGGCATCGTGCTCGCCACCGGCTTTTTCCTGCTGTTTAACGCCACCATTGGTCTGCCGGCGTCGGCGGACGGGCTGGTGATCTTCACCAATGCGCTGATCGCCATTCCCTATGCGCTGAAAGTGCTGGAGAACCCGATGCGTGACGTCGCGGAGCGTTACGGCAGACTCTGTGATTCGCTGGATATTCATGGCTGGAACCGGCTGCGGCTGATTGAACTGCGGGCGCTGAAACGTCCGCTGGCCCAGGCGCTGGCCTTTGCCTGCGTGCTGTCGATCGGTGATTTTGGCGTGGTGGCGCTGTTTGGTACTGCCGATTTCCGCACCCTGCCGTTCTACCTTTATCAACAGATCGGTGCCTATCGCGGTGCTGACGGTGCAGTGACCGCGCTGCTGCTGCTGCTGCTCTGTTTGTTGCTGTTCACCCTGATGGAAAAATTACCAGGCCGCCATGCTGACACTGAATAACCTCACGTACCTTTATCAGCATCTGCCGATGCGCTTTAGTCTCAACGCCACCCGCGGCGAGCGCATCGCGATCCTCGGCCCCAGCGGGGCCGGTAAAAGCACCCTGCTGAGCCTGATTGCCGGTTTCCTGCCGGTGAAACAGGGCACCCTGATGATTGACGGCCAGGAGCACACCCACAGCGTGCCGGCCAGACGGCCGGTTTCGATGCTGTTTCAGGAGAACAACCTGTTTCCGCACCTCAGCGTGCAGCAGAACATGGCGCTGGGATTGCACCCCGGACTGAAGCTGAGCGCCGGACAGCGCCAGCAGCTTGCAGCGCTGGCCGATCAGGTGGGATTAGGCGATCTGCTGACGCGGCTGCCGGGCGAGCTGTCAGGCGGACAGCGACAGCGCGTGGCGCTGGCACGCTGTCTGCTGCGTGACCGTCCGGTGCTGCTGCTGGATGAGCCTTTTTCTGCGCTGGATCCCGCGCTGCGTGGAGAGATGCTGCAACTGGTGCGTTCGGTGTGTGAAGCGCGCAGCATCACGCTGCTGATGGTGTCGCACAGTCTGGAAGATGCCCAGCAGATTGCGCCGCGCAGCGTGGTGATTGTGGATGGCCGGGTTTACTGGGATGGCGAGACCCGACAGTTACTGTCGGGCGACACGCGGGAGGCCGACGTGCTCGGCATCCCGCGTCGTTAAGCGATTCAGGCGAAGAAAACCTGCCACAGCAGATGACGGAAAATGGGCATCATCGGATGGAACTGAATACCGACGAAAGCCGCGACGGCAATCACCAGCCCCAGCGGCCCTGCCCAGCGCAGGCGCTCAGGCGGCAGCCAGGCCGATGCCCAGTCGCGACTCTTGCCGCTGCGCCACCAGCGCCAGCATAACCAGACACCCAGCCAGATCAGCAGTGCTGCGCCGAGTAACAGCCATTTAAAGCTGCCGCCCTGCGCGGCTTTGGGCACATCGATCGCCACACCCGCCAGAATACCGGGCAGCAGATAGAGCGGCGGCCAGAGAATGCAGCCGATAATGTTCGGCGGCAGGAATTTACGCACCGGCAGCTCCAGCATACCGGCCGCCAGCGGGATCAGCGGACGCGTGGGGCCAACAAAGCGTCCGACCAGAATCGTAAACATGCTGTGCTGATGCAGGGCGTGCTCAGTTTTATCCAGCAGGCCTTTATACTTTTGCAGATACTTCCAGCGATGCAGCGGCCCCTGAAATTTCCAGCCGATGCCGTAGGAAACCCAGTCACCAATCAGGCAGCCCGCAAAGCCCGCCGCCCAGGCCGGATAAAGGCCAAGTTCGCCACTGCCGACCAGCGCGCCCAGACTGGCCATCATCACCGTACCTGGCAGCAACAGCCCGACCAGCGCCAGCGACTCCAGAAACGTCACCAGCGCAACGGCAAACAGCGCCCACTCCAGGGACTGCGTAATCAGTTGTTGAATCCAGGCTTCCATAATCATCCTAAGTAAAAGCAGAAGGCTGGATTGTCCTGAGCCAGCCACACAGCGTCAAGGCAAGAATTGTAGGACAATGTTGACAAAAGCGGGTGGCGGGAACTGTATAAATATCCATGTTATACTGAAGCGGTTTTCTCATCCTGAAATGCTGAGTCCGGAGAACATCTGAATATGCCCCGCGCAGGTTTTCTGCTCACCCGCCACTGGCGCGACAGCCCGCATGGCACCGAAATTATCCTCTGGCTCGCGACCGATGCGGGCGCGCAGCGCGTGGTGCTGCCGGTGCAGGAGTCCGTCGCGTTTATTCCTGAGGAATTTCAGGCGCAGGTCAGCGAATTACTGAAAGATGAACGTCAGTTTCGGATTCAGTCGCTGGCGCTGAAAGATTTTCGGCGTCGCCCGGTTTTCGGCCTCTACTGCCAGCAGAACCGCCAGCTACAGCGCATTGAAAAACGGCTGCGCGAAGAGGGTATTCCGGTCTATGAAGCCGATATCCGTCCGCCGGAGCGCTACCTGATGGAGCGTTTTATTACCGCGCCGGTCTGGTTTGACGGCGAGCAGCGCGGTGACAGCGTGGTCAATGCGCGGCTCAAACCCCATCCCGACTATCGCCCGCCGCTGAAATGGGTCTCGCTGGACATTGAAACCACACAGCATGGCGAGCTTTACTGCATCGGGCTGGAGGGATGCGGTCAGCGCCAGGTCTTTATGCTCGGCCCGGCCAACGGTGATGCCAGCACGCTGGATTTCGAGCTGATCTATCTCGACAGCCGGCCGCAGTTACTTGAAGCCCTGAACCAGTGGTTTGCAGAGCATGATCCGGATGTCTTAATTGGCTGGAACGTCGTGCAGTTTGACCTGCGGGTATTACAAAAGCATGCCGATCGTTACGGCATTCCGCTGCGCCTGGGACGCCAGCAGGCCGCGCTGGAGTGGCGTGAACATGGCTTCAAACCCGGCGTATTTTTCGCTCAGGCCAGTGGCCGGTTGATTATCGATGGCATTGACGCGCTGAAATCAGCGTTCTGGGATTTTCCCTCATTCAGCCTGGAGTCAGTGTCGCAGCAACTGCTGGGAGAAGGGAAAGCGATTGATAATCCCTGGCAGCGTATGGAGGAGATCAACTGGCGTTTTGCCAACGATAAACCGGCGCTGGCGCGCTACAACCTGAAAGACTGCGAGCTGGTGACGCGCATTTTTCACAAAACGGCGATTATGCCGTTTCTGCTGGAACGCGCGGCGGTCAATGGACTGGCGGTGGATCGCCACGGCGGTTCGGTAGCGGCCTTTGGTCATCTCTATATTCCGCGGATGCATCGCGCCGGGTTTGTCGCCCCGAACATGGGTGATGTGGCCCCGGAAGCCAGTCCTGGCGGTTATGTGATGGATTCGCGCCCCGGCCTGTATGACTCAGTGCTGGTGCTGGATTACAAAAGCCTCTACCCGTCGATTATCCGCACCTTCCTGATTGACCCGGTGGGTCTGGTGGAAGGGCTGGCCCATCCTGATGATGCCGATTCGATTGAAGGTTTCCGTGAAGCGCGTTTTTCGCGGCATACCCACTGCCTGCCTGCGATAGTTGAACAGATCTGGCTGGGTCGCGAAGCGGCGAAAAAGCAGAATAATCAGCCGCTGTCCCAGGCGCTGAAAATCATCATGAACGCCTTTTACGGCGTGCTGGGCACCAGCGCCTGCCGCTTCTTTGATCCGCGGCTCGCCTCCTCTATTACGCTGCGCGGTCACGCCATCATGCAGCAGACCCGCACGCTGATTGAGGCGGAAGGCTACGACGTCATCTATGGCGACACCGACTCCACCTTTGTCTGGCTGAAGTCGGCGCACAGTGAAGAAGATGCCGCCGCGATTGGTCAGCAGCTGGTGCAGAAAGTGAACGCCTGGTGGCGCGACCATCTGCAGCAGACGCAGGGGCTGACCAGCACACTGGAACTGGAGTATGAAAATCACTTCTGCCGTTTTCTGATGCCCACTATTCGCGGCGCGGAACAGGGCAGCAAGAAACGCTACGCCGGACTGATTCGTGACGCCGCCGGTGAGCGCATGGTCTTTAAGGGGCTGGAGTCGGTGCGAACAGACTGGACGCCGCTGGCAAAAGCATTCCAGCAGCAGCTCTACCACCGTATCTTCCACCGTCAGCCGTGGCAGGATTATATCCGTACAACCGTGGCGCAGTTGCTGGCGGGTGAACTCGACGATCAGCTGATCTACAAAAAGCGGCTGCGGCGTCCGCTGAAAGAATATGAACGAAACGTGCCCCCGCACGTGCGCGCTGCCAGGCTGGCCGATGAGCACAATCGTAAATTAAACCGGCCCTTGCAGTACCAGAATGGTGGCCGGATCCGTTATGTCATCGCCACCGCAGGCCCCGAGCCACTGGAGGCGCGCAGCACGCCGCTGGACTATGACCACTACGTGACGAAGCAACTTCAGCCGGTTGCAGAGGGGATTCTGCCCTTTGTCGAGGGGGACTTTGCTACACTTATTACCGGACAGCTGGGGCTTTTTTGACAGGTGACGAACGTCCTGCCATCCAGTACCATAGCGCCCTTCCTGAAACTCACCGCTCTTAAGTACGCTCCAGGCCTTGTTGTCTGGCGGTAACGCTATTGCCTGAGCTTTGGGAACACCTCTAAAAACGTTAAAATTCGAGCAAAAAATATATGGTTTTTACATTAGGTCAGCGCTGGATTAGTGATACGGAAAGTGAACTGGGACTGGGCACCGTGGTGGCGATCGATACCCGCATGATCACCCTGCTGTTTCCGGCCACGGGGGAAAACCGCCTCTACGCCCGCAACGATTCGCCAGTTACCCGCGTCATCTTTAATCCGGGTGATACCATCACCAGCCACGAAGGCTGGCAGATGCGCGTCGATGAAGTACGCAACGAAAATGACCTGATGACCTATATCGGTACCCGTCTGGATACCGAAGAGAGCGAAGTGATGCTGCGCGAAGTCATGCTCGACAGCAAGCTGGTGTTCAGTAAGCCGCAGGATCGCCTGTTTGCCGGCCAGCTCGACCGGATGGATCGTTTTGCCCTGCGCTTCCGCGCCCGTAAATACCAGAGTGAGCAATATCGCCTGCCAATCAGCGGCTTACGCGGCATGCGCACCAACCTGATCCCTCACCAGCTGCATATCGCCCACGATGTCGGCCGTCGCCATGCGCCGCGCGTCCTGCTGGCCGATGAAGTTGGCCTGGGTAAAACTATTGAAGCCGGGATGATCATCCAGCAGCAGCTGCTGGCTGGCCGTGCCGACCGCGTCCTGATCGTGGTACCTGAAACTTTACAGCATCAGTGGCTGGTCGAGATGCTGCGCCGCTTCAACCTGCGCTTTGCGCTGTTTGATGACGATCGCTATACCGAAGCGCAGCACGACAGCGATAACCCGTTTGAAACGGAGCAGCTGATTATCTGCTCACTGGACTTCGTGCGCCGTAACAAGCAGCGTCTTGAGATGCTGGCCGATGCCGAATGGGATCTGCTGGTGGTCGATGAAGCGCACCATCTGGCCTGGTCAGAAGGCGAGCCCAGCCGTGAATATCAGGTTATCGAACAGCTGGCTGAGAAAACCGCCGGGGTTCTGCTGCTGACCGCAACGCCGGAGCAGCTGGGCATGGAGAGTCACTTCGCCCGTCTGCGTCTGCTCGACCCTAATCGTTTCCATGACTTTGCCGCCTTTGTTGAAGAGCAGCAGCATTTCCGTCCGATTGCCGATGCCGTCACCGCGCTGCTGGCCGATAAAGCGATCTCCCAGGAGGAGATGAACCGGATCAACGATCTGGTCGGCGAGCAGGATATTGAGCCACTGCTGCAGGTCGCCAACAGCGACCGTGACGGCAAGCTGGAGGCGCGTCAGGAGCTGATCTCCATGCTGATGGACCGCCACGGCACCAGCCGCGTGCTGTTCCGTAACACCCGTAACGGGGTTAAAGGCTTCCCGAAACGCGAACTGCACCAGATCCGCCTGCCGCTGCCTGCGCAGTATCAGACGGCGATTAAAGTCTCCGGCATTATGGGCGCGCGCAAAAGTGCAGAAGAGCGGGCGCGTGACCTGCTCTATCCGGAGCAGATTTATCAGGAATTTGAAGGCGACAGCGGCACCTGGTGGAACTTCGATCCGCGCGTGGAATGGCTGATGGGCTATCTCACCACCAACCGCAAAGAGAAAGTGCTGGTGATCTGCGCCAAAGCGGCCACCGCGCTGCAACTGGAGCAGGTACTGCGTGAACGCGAAGGTATCCGTGCAGCGGTGTTCCACGAAGGTCTGTCGATCATTGAACGTGACCGTGCTGCCGCCTGGTTCGCCTCAGAAGAGAATGGCGCGCAGGTGCTGTTGTGCTCCGAGATCGGTTCTGAAGGCCGTAACTTCCAGTTTGCCAGCCGTCTGGTGATGTTCGACCTGCCGTTTAACCCGGACCTGCTGGAGCAGCGTATCGGTCGTCTGGATCGTATTGGCCAGGCGCACGACATCCAGATTCTGGTGCCGTGGCTGGAGCAGACCGCACAGGCGGTGCTGCTGCGCTGGTATCACGAAGGGCTGGACGCGTTTGAACACACCTGCCCGACCGGCCGGACAATCTATGACAGCGTCCATTCGCAACTGATCGGCTATCTGGCCGCGCCGGAAAACAGCGAAGGTTTTGATGCGTTTATCACCGACTGCCGTAAACAGCATGACGCGCTGAAACTGCAGCTGGAACAGGGTCGCGATCGCCTGCTGGAGCTGAACTCCAACGGCGGCGAATCGGCTCAGCTACTGGCCAATGCCATCAGCGAGCAGGATAACGACACCGGCCTGGTGAACTTCGCGCTCAACCTGTTTGATATCGTCGGTATCAATCAGGAAGATCGCAGCGATAACCTGATTGTGCTGACCCCTTCCGACCACATGCTGGTGCCCGATTTCCCTGGCCTGCCGGAAGATGGCTGCACCATCACCTTCAACCGCGATCAGGCGCTGTCGCGCGAAGATACCCAGTTCATTACCTGGGAACATCCGCTGATCCGCAACGGTCTGGATCTGATTCTGTCGGGCGATACCGGCAGCAGCGCACTGTCACTGCTGAAGAACAAGGCGCTGCCGGTGGGGACGCTGCTGGTCGAGCTGATCTATGTGGTTGAAGCACAGGCACCGAAGCATCTGCAACTGACCCGGTTCCTGCCGCCAACGCCAATCCGTCTGCTGATGGATACCAAAGGCACTAACCTGGCGGACAAAGTGGAGTTCGAAAGCTTTAACCGTCAGCTGAATGCGGTTAACCGTCATACCGCCAGTAAACTGGTGAATGCGGTGCAGCAGGATGTGCATGCGATTCTGACCCAGGGCGAAGAGAGCGTGGTCAGCGAAGCGCGTGCGGTGATTGATGCAGCACGTGCCGAAGCGAACGAGAAGCTGGGCGCAGAACTCTCCCGTCTCAACGCGCTGAAAGCGGTGAACCCGAACATCCGTGACGATGAAGTCGAGGCGCTGGAAAGCAACCGTGAACAGGTGCTGGAAAGTCTCGATCAGGCCAACTGGCGTCTCGACGCGCTGCGCCTGATTGTGGTTACACACCAGTAAGCTCAGGGGCCGCATGGCCCCTTATTTTTGGAAAGCCCCATGGAACCTTACAATCCACCGCGTGAACCCTGGCTGCACATCCTTTATCAGGATGCGCACATCATGGTGGTGAACAAACCCAGCGGTCTGCTCTCGGTACCCGGTCGGCTGGACGAACATAAAGATAGCGTGATGACGCGGGTTCAGCGTGATTTTCCGCAGGCTGAATCTGTCCACCGACTGGATATGGCGACCAGCGGCGTGATGGTCGTGGCGCTGACTAAGGCTGCTGAGCGCGAGCTGAAACGACAGTTCCGTGAGCGGGAGCCTTCCAAGACTTACGTGGCCTGCATCTGGGGTCATCCGGCGAAGGAAGAGGGATTGGTTGACCTGCCGCTGATTTGCGACTGGCCAAATCGTCCGAAGCAGATGGTCTGCTTCGAGACCGGCAAAGCCGCGCAGACGGAATATCAGGTGCTGGAATATCGTGCGGATAACAGTGCGCGTGTTTCGCTGAAACCGATTACCGGCCGCTCACATCAGCTGCGGGTGCATATGCTGGCGCTGGGCCATCCGATTCTGGGGGATAACTTCTATGCGCATCCGGAGGCCAAAGCGATGGCGCCCCGTTTACTGCTGCATGCGGAGTCACTGACCATTACCCATCCGGCATTTGGTAATGCCATGACATTTCGTCAGCCCGCCGATTTTTAAGGTTTACTGCTCGCCTGTCACCGTGGCCTCCTCTGTTGCAGAAGCGGCCACGGAACATGGTGTTTACTTAAAGCCTTTCTCTTTGCGAATCAGATCGTACGCCGCCTGAATTTCCTGCGCTTTCTGCTTCGCCATCTCCATCATCTCTGGTGGTAACCCTTTCGCTACCAGCTTGTCAGGATGATGTTCGCTCATGAGTTTGCGGTAGGCGCGTTTGATGGTGGTGGCGTCATCGCTACTCTTCACACCCAGCACGCTACAGGCATCTTCCAGCGTTGGCCCGCGTTGCGCCTGCTGAAAACCGCCTGAACTGCGCTGACCACCGCCAAACTGCTGGCCACCTTCCATCATGCGCAGGAACTGATCGAACTGACCGCGCGAAATGCCCAACTCTTCGGCAATCACATAGAGCACCTGTCGCTCATTGGGATGCAGTGAACCGTCGGCAAAGGCGGCCTGAATCTGGATCTCCAGGAACATCCGAATCAGATCAAACCGGCCAAAACAGGCGCTGCGCAGTTCACGCAGTTTGCTGCGTAACGGATAATCCGCCTGCTTGCCTTCGCGGAACGCGCGCTGGGCAGCCGTGCGAGAGTCACCGTGCAGCTGCATCCGCTCCATTAACAGCGAAGCAATCTGAATATCCGCTTCCGTGACGCGCCCTTTTGACTTGGTCAGATGGCCCATCACCTGAAAGGTGGTGCTGAAAAACAGCGTCTGTCGGGTCTGATTATTTGAGAAGTAAGCCTTGCCTTGCGCGCCGCGTACTTTGTCAATCATATGGCCAATGATCAAACCGATCACAATACCCCAAAAGCCTGCGCCGGAAAGTAATCCCACCGCCAGACCCACAACTTTTCCCCAGTAGCGCATAAACTCCTCAATTCGCCATGCTTGCGGCTGAAAATTGCATTATCATACCTGTCATTTATCTCAGCGCCTAACGGCAACGCTGACTGACCAGGATTAACACTGGCGCAACGCCGGGCAGTAAGTTAGTCTCTGACCCGATTGTCGGCATGATGCCAGTTTTCATGGAATTCTCGATACCGCGTATGAAAAAACATATACCTACCCTGCTGGCCACACTGATCGGCGCAGCCATTAGCCAGCAAGCCTTTGCCGACGATTTGATGTCGCAGTGTATGTTAGGCGTGCCGAGTTATAACCGCCCGCTGGTGAATGGCGATACGAATCAGATGCCCGTCACCATTCACTCCGACGCCGCCAAAGGGAACTATCCCAACGATGCGGTATTCACCGGTAATGTGAATATTGAGCAGGGCAACAGCCGTATGCAGGCGGATGAAGTCCAGCTTCATCAGCGTCAGCAGGAAGGCCAGACCGCGCCCGTACGTACCGTCGATGCGCTGGGTAATGTGCACTACGATGACAATCAGGTCATCCTGAAAGGTCCGAAAGCCTGGTCAAACCTCAACAGCAAAGATACCAACGTCTGGAATGGTCAGTACCAGATGGTAGATCGTCAGGGACGCGGCGTCGCAGATCAGATGAAGCTGCGCGGCGATAACCGCTACACCATTCTGGAAAACGGTACCTTTACCTCCTGTCTGCCCGGCTCCAACAGCTGGAGCGTGGTGGGTTCAGAGGTCATCCAGGATCGCGAAGAGGAAGTGGCGGAAATCTGGAACGCCCGCTTTAAAATCGGTTCCGTTCCGGTGTTCTACAGCCCCTATCTGCAGTTACCGATTGGCGATCGTCGCCGCTCCGGTTTCCTGATCCCGAATGCAAAATATGGCAGCAACAATGGCTTTGAGTTCACGCTGCCCTATTACTGGAACATCGCGCCGCAGGCCGATGCGACCATCACGCCGCACTACATGAGTAAGCGCGGCATGCAGTTTGAAAACGAATTTCGTTATCTGACCACGCTGGGTGCGGGTCTGGTTGAATTCGACTACCTCGGCTCGGACAAACAGTACGATAACGACAAAGCGGTGCGTGGCATCGCCGAAAATGACAGCTCCGATCGCTGGCTGTTCTACTGGCGTCATGCCGGTGTCTATGACCAGAACTGGCGTTTCAACGCGGACTACACCAAGGTCAGCGATAAGTACTACTTCAACGATCTCGACTCGAAGTACTACAGCTCGACCGACAACTACGCCACGCAGAAATTCAGCATCGGCTATGCGGACACCAACTGGGATGCCACGCTCTCCACCAAAGATTTCCAGGTGTTCGGCGATACCACCAGCAATAACGTCTACCGCGCCATGCCGCAGCTGGACGTCAATCTCTATCAGAACGATATCGGCCCGTTTGATGGCCGGGTTTATGCCCAGGCGGTGAAGTTCACCAACGTCAGCAGCCGCTATCCCGAAGCGACCCGTTTACATGTTGAGCCAACGCTGAACCTGCCGCTGTCAAACGGCTGGGCCAGCCTGGATACCGAAGCGAAGTTCCTGGCGACCCACTATCAGCAGACTGACGTTGATTTCTATAACAACGCAGCCAATGGTCTCAGGGGTGATAAGAGCGGCGAACTGGATGAGTCAGTCAACCGCACCCTGCCGCAATTTAAAGTTGATGGTCGTCTGGTGTTTGACCGCGATATGAACTCGGCGGTGGGTTATACCCAGACGCTGGAACCGCGCGTGCAGTACCTTTATATCCCGTATCGTAATCAGAGCAATATCTATCCGTACGACTCAACGCTGCTGCAAACCGACTACACCGGTCTGTTCCGCGATCGTACTTATAGCGGCCTGGATCGCATCGCTTCCGCCAATGAAGTGGCTACCGGCGTCACCTCGCGTATTTATGATAACGATCTGGTTGAACGTTTTAACGTTTCTGTAGGTCAAATCTACTCGTTTACCCCTTCTCGTACTGGTGTGAATCAAACCAGTAAAGAAGATGATACCGGCAGCCTGATCTGGGCTGGCGATACATACTGGAAAATCAGCGATCGCTGGGGCGTCCGTGGTGGGCTGCAATATGACACCAAACTCGACAACGTCTCCCAGGGCAATACCGTACTGGAATACCGTCGTGATGCCGACCGCATGGTGCAGCTGAGCTACCGTTACAGCAGCCCGGAGTATGTTGCGACCGCGCTGAACGATAGCAGCCTGGTCACAAATCCTATCTACAAAAATGGGATTTCACAGGTAGGTACTACGGCCAGCTGGCCGATTGCCGACGCATGGTCTGTGGTAGGCGCTTACTACTACGATACCCGCAACACGCGTCCGGCTTCACAACTGGTTGGCCTGCAATACAGCTCATGCTGTTACGCTATCCGGGTCGGTTACGAACGCAAAATTAACGGTTGGGAAAACAACGACAGTAAGTACGACAACCAAATCTCATTCAACATTGAGCTGCGTGGTCTGAGTCCGAACTATGGCTTAGGCACCAACGATATGCTGCGTCAGGGCATTATCCCTTACCAGCCTGCTTTCTGATGTTGTGATGTTTGACAGGCAATCCCGCAGTGCGGAACCAACAATGGATAAAGTATGAAGAACTGGAGAATGCTGATTCTTGGTGTGGCAATCAGTGCCAACACCGCGTTCGCAGCACCACAAGTCGTTGATAAAGTTGCAGCCGTGGTCAATAACGGCGTGGTTCTTGAGAGTGACGTGGATGGCATGATGAGCACCGTTAAATCTCAGGCCCAGCAGGCTGGTCAGCAGTTGCCGGATGATAAAACGTTGCGCCATCAGATTCTGGAACGTCAGATCATGGACAACATCATCCTGCAGATGGGTGATAAAGCGGGAATTCAGATCAGCGACGAGCAGCTGGACCAGGCTATTCAGAACATCGCTGCGCAGAACAAGATGAGCCTTGATCAGCTGCGTAGCCGTCTGGCTTATGACGGCATGAACTACAGCGTGTATCGTTCTCAGATCCGCAAAGAGATGACTATCGCCGAAGTGCGCAACAACGAAGTGCGTCGTCGTGTCACGATTCTGCCGCAGGAAGTGGATACGCTTGCTACCCAGATCGGCTCTCAGAACAGCCAGGGTACTGAACTGAACGTCAGTCATATTCTGCTGCCGCTGCCGGAAAACCCGACGCAACAGCAGGTTGATGAGCAGGAAACGCTGGCGAAACAGCTGGTTGGCGAACTGAAAAATGGCGCTGACTTTGGCAAGATGGCCGTGACCTACTCTGCCGACTCCCAGGCGCTGAAAGGCGGCAACATGGGCTGGGGTAAAATCGAAGAGTTACCGACCCTGTTTGCTCAGGCACTCTCAAGCGCCAAAAAAGGCGATATCGTCGGGCCGGTGCGCTCTGGTGTGGGCTTCCACATCCTGAAAGTGAACGACCTGCGTGGCGAGAGCAAAAATGTCTCGGTCACCGAAGTCCATTCGCGTCACATTCTGCTGAAGCCATCGCCGATCCTGACAGACGATCAGGCACGCGCACAGCTGGAGCAGATTGCTAACGATATCCGCAGTGGCAAAACCACCTTTGCGGCGGCGGCTAAACAGTATTCTGACGATCCGGGTTCGGCGAACCAGGGCGGCGACCTCGGCTGGACCTCTCCGGAAGTCTTTGACCCGGCGTTCCGTGACGCGCTGCTGCGCCTGCAGAAAGGCCAGACCAGCCAGCCGGTTCACTCCTCTTTCGGCTGGCATCTGATTCAGTTGCTGGATACCCGTCAGGTGGATAAAACCGATGCGGCCCAGAAAGAGCGTGCTTACCGTATGCTGTTTAACCGTAAGTTCGCGGAAGAAGCGCAGACCTGGATGCAGGAACAACGTGCCAGTGCCTACGTGAAGATTCTGGATGGCAATGCGCAGTAATGCCCGTGTGGTGATCACGCCCGGCGAACCTGCCGGGATTGGTCCCGATCTTACCGTTCAGCTGGCCCAGCAGTCGTGGCCGGTTGAACTGGTGGTCTGCGCCTCGCCTGCCCTGTTGCAGCAGCGTGCGGCGCAACTCGGTCTGCCGCTGACCCTGCAGCCCTACCAGCCTGGTGTGGCAGCAGAGCCACAGCAGGCGGGTACACTGACTATCCTGCCAATTGAAACGGCAGCGCCGGTCACACCCGGCGAGCTTTGCGTCGCCAACAGCGACTATGTGCTGGCCACGCTGACGCGCGCCTGCGACGGTTGTCTCGACGGTGAATTCGCTGCCCTGATTACCGGCCCGGTGCATAAAGGCGTGATTAACGATGCCGGCATCGCCTTTACCGGCCATACCGAATTCTTCGCCGATCGCGCAGGCGGCCATCGGGTGGTCATGATGCTGGCGACAGAAGAGCTACGAGTCGCACTGGCCACCACCCATCTGCCGCTGAAAGATGTGCCCGCTGCGGTAACCCGTGAATGTCTGCATGAAGTGATTACGATTCTGCATCGTGATCTGCAGCAGAAGTTTGCGATTGCCGAGCCGCATATTTATGTCTGTGGTCTTAACCCTCATGCCGGCGAAAGCGGTCACATGGGTCGGGAAGAGATCGAGACCATCACGCCGGCACTCAATGAACTGCGTCAGCAGGGCATTAATCTGACCGGCCCGCTGCCTGCGGATACCCTTTTCCAGCCCAAATATCTGCAATACGCCGATGCGGTGCTGGCGATGTATCACGACCAGGGCCTGCCGGTACTCAAATTTCAGGGGTTTGGCCGGGCGGTAAATATCACCCTGGGCCTGCCCTTTATCCGGACTTCAGTTGACCACGGCACCGCGCTTGAACTCGCTGGCCTGGGTCAGGCTGAACCGGGCAGCTTCATCACGGCGCTTAACCTCGCCATCACTATGATCAAGAGCAGTAATGAATAATCGCGTCCATCAGGGGCACTACGCCCGTAAACGTTTCGGGCAGAACTTCCTGAACGATCAGTACATTATCGACAGCATTGTCTCCGCCATCCATCCTCAGCGCGACGAAGCGCTGGTGGAGATCGGCCCAGGCCTGGGTGCCTTAACCGAGCCGGTAGGCGAACGCCTCGATAAATTAACGGTGATAGAGCTGGACCGCGATCTCGCTGCGCGTCTGGAAACGCATCCGTTCCTTGGCCCGAAACTGACTATCTTCCAGCAGGATGCCATGACCTTCGACTTCGCCGCGCTGGCGCAGGAGAGAGGCCAGCCGCTGCGGGTATTCGGTAACCTGCCGTACAATATTTCGACCCCGCTGATGTTCCACCTTTTCAGCTATACTGGTTCGATCAAAGATATGCACTTCATGCTGCAGAAAGAGGTGGTTAATCGTCTGGTTGCCGGTCCGGGTAACAAGACTTATGGTCGCCTGACGGTGATGGCACAGTACTACTGCCAGATCATTCCGGTGCTGGAAGTGCCTCCGCACTCTTTCACGCCACCACCGAAAGTGGACTCTGCCGTGGTGCGTCTGGTGCCGTATGCCGAGCCGCCGTATCCGGTCAGCGATGTGCGTATCCTGAGCCGTATTACCACTGAAGCGTTCGGCCAGCGTCGTAAAACGCTGCGCAACAGCCTGAGCCACATGGTGGCCGCCGGTGCGCTGGAAGAGTTATCCATAGATCCAACCCTGCGTGCCGAGAACGTCTCGGTGGCGCAATATTGTCAGCTGGCGAACTGGCTGGCGAATCATCAGGGAAAATCGCAGGAGTAAGTCATGAGTGAAACGGCCCGCGTCTCCGTCCATGTGCAAAGCCAGTACGTCGCCTCACAATCCTCACCGGATGATGATCGCTACGTCTTCGCCTATACCATTACGATACGCAATCTGGGCCGTTCCTCAGTGCAACTGCTGGGACGCTACTGGTTGATTACCAACGGTAATGGCCGCGAAACGGAAGTTCAGGGTGAAGGTGTGGTCGGTGAACAGCCGCTTATCGCGCCAGGCAATGAATTTCAGTATACCAGCGGTGCCGTGATCGAAACCCCGATGGGCACCATGCAGGGGCACTATGTGATGGTCGACGAACAGGGCGACACCTTTCACGTAGAGATCCCGGTGTTCCGCCTCGCCATTCAGACCCACATTCATTGATTCACACGCTTTTTGCCCGTTAAGTCGGGCACCTTCCTGATGGATAAAACGTTATGAGCACATACCTGATTGGCGACGTTCACGGTTGCTACGATGAATTACGTGCATTGCTGCAACAGGTCGACTTCAATCCTGAGCAGGATACCCTGTGGCTGACCGGCGACTTAGTGGCGCGCGGTCCTGGCTCACTGGAAGTCTTACGCTACGTAAAATCGCTGGGCGATGCGGTGCGTCTGGTGCTGGGCAATCACGACTTGCATCTGCTGGCGGTCTACGCCGGCATCAGCCGTAACAAGCCTAAAGATCGCCTGACCCCGTTGCTGGAAGCGGATGATGCGGATGAGCTGATCAACTGGCTGCGTCGTCAGCCGCTGTTACAGGTTGATGAAGAGAAAAAGCTGGTGATGGGACACGCCGGTATCACGCCGCAGTGGGATATTGAGACCGCGAAAAAGTGCGCGCGTGAAGTTGAAGCGGTTCTCGCCAGCGACAGTTATCCGCTGTTCCTGGATGCCATGTATGGCGACATGCCGAACAACTGGAGTGAGGATCTGACCGGCCTGGCGCGTCTGCGCTTCAGCACCAACGCCCTCACCCGCATGCGCTACTGCTTCCCCAACGGCCAGCTGGACATGATCTGCAAAGATGCCCCGGAATCGGCGCTTCCGCCGCTGAAACCCTGGTTTAACATTGAGGGGCCGGTCGCACGTGACTACACCATCGTCTTTGGTCACTGGGCCTCGCTGGAAGGCAAAGGCACGCCAGAGGGCATTATCGGGCTGGATACCGGCTGCTGCTGGGGCGGAACGCTGACCCTGTTGCACTGGGAGACGCAGCGCTATGTGGTGCAGCCCTCTAATCGCGAAAAAGCCCTGGCCTCCAGCGAAAGTCTGGCACCGCCCACGCTATAACGGCGATGCTGGCCATCAGGCCAGCATCCTGTTTTATGCGCCGATAATGCCGCCATCTTCACGGGTGATCATAATCACCGACGACCGCGGACGCGGACTGTTGTCTGGGAAGTGCGAGTCACCCTCTTCGCCGGGATGCTGCACATTCACGAACAGCGTTTTGTAATCGGGCGTGAAGGTAATACCGGTCAGCTCGCACGATTTTGGACCGACCATAAACCGGCGGATCTCGCCACTATCAGGATCACCCACCAGCATCTGATTATTCCCCTGCCCCTGATAATCCTCTTTGTTGCTGTACTTGCCATCGGTCAGGATCCATAACCGCCCCTGCGCATCAAACCCCAGCCCATCCGGACTGTTAAAGGTATTCTCAGCGGTGATGTTCGGTGTGCCACGATAGATCCCCTCAGGATGCGCTATCGGGTTGCCACACAGCGCATAGATATCCCACTCAAACGTCTGCGCGGTTGCATCGCCCTTCTCATCCCAGCGGATAATCTGACCGTAGATATTTTTTGGCCGCGGATTCGCTGCATTGACCGGCATGCCTTCATTTCCGCGCTTGTTGTTGTTGGTCAGAGTGCAGTAGGCACGGCCGTCATGCGGGTTAACCGCAATCCACTCCGGCCGGTCCATTCGCGTTGCGTTGACCACATCTGCCGCGGCACGCGCATTGATCAAAACATCTGCCTGGCTATTGAATCCCTTTTCAGCGGTGAGTCCATTTTCGCCCCACGTCAGCGCCAGCCAGCGCCCGGTGCCTTTAAGCGGCGTGCCCTGCGCATCGCCGTTGAACTGCGCCACATAGAGCGTGCCCTTATCAAGCAGTCCGTGATTGGCTTTAGCATCATCCGGAGTGACCTTGTCATCTGAGACAAATTTATAGATATACTCGCCGCGCTCATCGTCGCCCATATAAACCACCAGCTGGCCGGTTTTCGCGACCGTCACGGCGGCATTCTCGTGCTTGAAGCGGCCCAGCGCGGTCCGCTTTACCGGCACGGAGTGAGGATCGAAAGGATCGATTTCGACAATCCAGCCGTGACGGTTGAATTCGTTGGGATTCTTAGCGATATCGAAGCGGGGATCAAAGTCGGCCCAGTTGCGCTCCGGCTCAGCGGCATTCAGGGTATAGCGCTTCTGCTGTGGGGTCGGCGTAAAGTCCGCCTGATGGGTGCCAAAGTAGGTGTCGTAGTTCTCTTCACAGGTTAGATAGGTGCCCCACGGCGTTTTGCCGTTGGCGCAGTTACCAAAGGTGCCCAGGACATGCATTCCCTGCGGATCGGCGGCAGTCTGCAGCGCTTTATCCCCCGCTGCCGGACCGGAGAAGCGCATCGGGGTATTGGCGGTAATGCGGCGGTTATAGTCAGAAGGACGTACCACCTGCCAGCGATTGTCCTCACCTCGTTTGACTTCAACGATGGAGATACCGTGCGCCGCCTGCGACTTTTTGACATCTTCCAGGCTGGTCGCTTTACTGCCGCCGTGGGCGAACAGCGTCGGCTCATTCACATATTCATTGTTAATCGCCATCACGCCGCGTTGGTCATTAATCGCGAAGAAGCTCATACCGTCGTTGTTGTCACCGAACTGCTTTTCCTGATCTTCGGCGCTGTTATTGCCCTGCGGATCAAACGCGGCTGCGCCATTCACCAGCGGATCACCCCAGGAGATCAACACGTCGGCGCGATAGCCGGGGGCCACCACAATCTCATCGGCCGTGGACGCGGCAATCGCCTGAAAGCCCAGCAGTAGACTGCCCGCAGGCTTCTCCTGCGCCAGTGCACTGCCCGAGAGCGTCAGGCCGCCGCTGAGAAAGCCGGTCAGGCCGATAGCACCGGAACCGGCAAGGAATTTACGACGCAGTGGATCAGGCAGGCGGTCAGTGCTTAATGCGGAGAGTTCGATTTTCATTAGTGATTGCTTCCTTTGTGTCGATCCCAGAAAAGAAGCAATGCTAATGAATAAAGATGACAGCCAGGTTACAGCCCGGCAGGGGTGGGATTAGCGACGACGGTCAAGGATCTCAAAGCAGTAGCTGTGGGAATTTTGCTCGTCAGCGTCGTGGAATTCGCTGAACGTTGACCGCCACTCATCCGGCTCGTAATCCGGGAACTGCGTATCACCTTCGACTTCCGCATCAATGTGCGTCAGATAGAGACGATCGGCACGCTTCAGCATCTGCTCATAGACGCGGCCACCGCCAATCACCATGATCTCTTCAGCGTCACCGGCTGCCTGTAACGCCTCATCCAGCGAAGTGACCCAGGTAACGCCTTCGGTGGTGCCCGGCTGGCTGCTGACCACGATATTCAGTCGGCCAGGTAACGGACGGCCAATAGATTCAAAGGTCAGTCGGCCCATAATCACCGGTTTCTTCAGCGTATGGCGCTTGAACCACGCCAGATCTGCAGGCAGGTCCCACGGCATGGCGTTCTCCATTCCAATAATGCGATCTGCTGCTAATGCCGCGATAAGACTAATCATGTTAACCACTCACTGAAAAAAATTGGCGCCATGATACGTAAAGGTGAAACTTTCGTCGATAGGGGGAAAGGTCTAATTGCGTAAAGCTTTTCATGACGTCGTTTTTCACGGCCTGTGCAGCGTTTTTCACCGCCTAATCGCGTCAGTTTGCCGCAGCTCGCCAGCGATCGGCCTCAGGCTGGCACAAAAGTCGTGCGCAAAAGAAAACGGCTCCCGGAGGAGCCGTCAGGGTTATCAGAAGTCGTAGCGCAGACGCACCAGATTCATATCACCCAGGTTATCGGTGCTGGAGGTAAACACATGTTCGTAATCGACACGGAAACCGTAGTCGAGGAACAGCACCACACCCAGACCGTTGTCGATGCGCTGATAATCACGGCCTGTCGCATACTCAATGCGATCGCCCATGACATACGGCTGTACCGCTTTCAGACCATACTGCCCCACCGGAATCTTGTAACCGGCGAAATATTCAATGCCCCATGCGTCGCCGGCAAAGTAGTCATGCACATCTTTGCGTTTGGTGGTCATGAAGTTCTCATACCAGCCACCGCCGGCTGACAACGTCCAGTTACCTGGAGTCCAGCTCAGCGCGGTGCCGTAAATGTTCTGATCGTAATCGCGGCTGTCGCCGTTGTTCGGGTTACGCATCGCCGCGCGGGTGTAGTTCCACGCCGTGCCCCAGCTCAGATCGTCCGTGATGTGGTAGTCCACACCCAGCGAGCCGCCGCCTTTGCGCTTATAGCGCAGGCCGTTGCCTGGCAGATACTCGTTATCTTCGAACAGATAAGAGGCGTAAAGATCCGCATCGCCGAAGCTGTTTTTATACTTCAGCTGTTTGCGTGAGCGGTAAGATCCGTCGTAGTCGCCGTTGATCCCGTTACCCGGAGCCTGGCCGACCATGTCGTAATCCCAGATATCGGTCTTGGCGCCCACGGTATCGTAATAGACGCTGTTCTGCTGACCGAAGGTAAGCTGGCCCCAGGTTTTGCTTTTCAGACCGGTGTAGAGCTGACGACGCGTGGTGTTATTGGCACCGTCCGCATAGTGACGATCCCAGCTGAAGACCGCCGGGACGTTAACGCCCAGCTCGTAGTAGCTGATCCAGCTGACGTCATCAAACAGGTAGTAGTCAGCGCCGAAACGGAAACGGGTGCCGCCATCAAAACCGTCGCGCTTGTAGGATTTATCATCCACGCCGGTCTGATGATTGAACTGAGCACGAATGCTGCCGCCAAAAGTAAAGTTAAGACGGCTAAGCGGATCGCCTGCCTGCGGATCCTGTTTTAACAGGGTAATTTCCGCCTGGCTGGCGAAAGGAAGAATTGCCATCAGTGCAGCCACTGCACTCAGAGAAAAAGTACGCATTTTCATTTTTTATTTATGTCCTGATACGCTCCAGTGATGAGCGGCAGGCATAGTACTGACGAAAAATCCGCACAGGAAGTGTTTATATTATAAATTTGTGCGAACCGGCCTTATTCGCACCTATAGCTAAAAAATTAAGCCAAATCAGTCACTTTAACGCAAACTCTTTGCTTTCTTTGGACCCTGTTTTCGGATTATCGCCAATAAGATGGTCAAAAAAAACGGCTCCCGCAGGAGCCGTTTTTCACATTACATCGACTTACATCGCCTTGATCTGGGCATGCATCTCCTGAACGGAGATAACCTGTTCCGTCGGGTCAGCATTCAGCGCCATCGCGGTGGCGAAGCCGCCGTTCAGCGTGGTGTCGTAGTGCACTTTATACTGCAGAGCACTGCGGCGAATCAGTTTCGAATCTTCAATCGCCTGACGACCCGCCGTGGTATTAACGATGTAGCTATACTCGCCGTTCTTCAGACGGTCCTGAATGTGCGGACGCCCTTCGTGCACCTTGTTCACCAGGCGCGGATTGATGCCCGCTTCGCCCAGCACAACCGCCGTGCCGTGAGTCGCATCCAGTTCGAAACCAAACTTCTGCAGCTTAGCGGCCAGGTCGACAATACGTTTCTTGTCGCCTTCACGCACCGACAGCAGCGCACGGCCCGACTTCTTCATGTTGCTCTGTGCGCCCAGCATCGCTTTAGAAAACGCCTCAGCGAAGGTGCGGCCCACGCCCATGACTTCACCGGTAGAGCGCATTTCTGGCCCCAGAATCGGGTCAACGCCCTGGAACTTGTTAAACGGCAGCACCACTTCTTTGACAGAGTAGTAAGGCGGAATCACCTCTTCAGTGACGCCCTGCTCTGCCAGCGTTTTGCCTGCCATCACGCGCGCGGCAACTTTCGCCAGCGGGACACCGGTCGCTTTAGAGACGAACGGCACGGTACGCGCCGCACGAGGGTTAACTTCGATCAGGTAGACTTCGTTGTCTTTCACCGCGAACTGGACGTTCATCAGGCCACGAACATTCAGCTCAAACGCCAGCTTCTCAACCTGCTGGCGCATCACATTCTGAATCTCCTGACTCAGGGTGTAGGCCGGCAGTGAACAGGCGGAGTCACCGGAGTGAACGCCAGCCTGCTCGATGTGTTCCATGATGCCGCCAATCAGCACCCGCTCACCGTCGCAAATCGCATCAACATCCACTTCGACCGCATCATCCAGGAAGCGATCCAGCAGCACCGGTGCATCGTTGGAAACCGAAACCGCCGTCTGGAAGTAGCGCTTGAGGTCGATCTCGTCGTAGACGATCTCCATGGCACGGCCACCCAGCACATAAGAAGGACGCACCACCAGCGGATAACCCAGGCCCGCGGCTTTCTCAACCGCCTGCTCCAGTGTGGCCACCGTGGCGTTGGCGGGTTGCTTCAGGTTCAGGCGATCAACCGCCTGCTGGAAACGTTCACGGTCTTCAGCACGGTCGATGGAATCCGGGCTGGTGCCGATAACCGGTACGCCTGCGGCTTCCAGTGCACGCGCCAGTTTCAGCGGAGTCTGACCGCCATACTGCACAATCACACCTTTTGGCTGCTCAATGCGCACAATCTCCAGCACATCTTCCAGCGTGACCGGCTCGAAGTAGAGGCGATCAGAGGTGTCGTAATCGGTCGAGACTGTTTCCGGGTTACAGTTGACCATAATGGTCTGGTAACCATCTTCACGCAGCGCCAGGGCGGCGTGAACGCAGCAATAGTCGAATTCGATACCCTGACCGATACGGTTTGGTCCACCGCCCAGAATCATGATTTTTTCGCGATCCGGACTTGGATTGGCTTCGCACTCCTCCTCATAGGTGGAGTACATATAGGCGGTGTCTGTCGCGAACTCTGCGGCGCAGGTATCCACGCGCTTATAAACCGGGTGCAGGTTAAACTGCTGACGCAGCTTGCGGATTTCGCTCTCTGCCACGCCCGCCAGTGTCGCCAGCCGTGCATCAGCAAAGCCTTTACGCTTCAGGGCGCGCAGGAACGTCTCATCCAGACTATTAACCCCTTCACGGGCAACCTGCTCTTCCAGCCGCACCAGCTCTTCGATCTGCACCAGGAACCAGCGGTCAATATTGGTCAGGTTGAACACGCCATCCACTGACATGCCGGCACGGAAGGCGTCCGCGATGTACCAGATGCGGTCTGAACCGGCATCTTTCAGCTCACGGCGGATGCGGGTTAATGCTTCCGGGTCGTCGAGGTGGACTTTCGGGTCGAAGCCGTTAGCGCCTACTTCCAGGCCGCGCAGCGCTTTCTGCATGGATTCCTGGAAAGTACGACCAATTGCCATCACTTCCCCGACCGACTTCATCTGCGTGGTCAGGCGATCGTTGGCACCGGCAAATTTTTCGAAGTTGAAACGCGGGATCTTGGTGACAACGTAGTCGATGGAAGGCTCGAACGAGGCTGGCGTTAAACCGCCGGTGATATCATTCATCAGCTCGTCGAGGGTATAGCCGACCGCCAGTTTGGCCGCCACTTTAGCAATCGGGAAACCGGTCGCTTTGGAGGCCAGCGCCGAGGAGCGTGACACGCGCGGGTTCATCTCAATGACAATCAGTCGGCCATCTTTCGGGTTAACCGAGAACTGCACGTTGGAGCCACCGGTTTCAACACCGATCTCACGCAGTACCGCCAGCGAGGCGTTACGCATGATCTGATACTCTTTGTCGGTCAGCGTCTGGGCAGGTGCCACCGTGATGGAGTCACCGGTGTGGATCCCCATCGCATCGAAGTTTTCAATTGAGCAGACGATGATGCAGTTGTCGTTTTTATCGCGCACCACTTCCATCTCATACTCTTTCCAGCCAATCAGCGACTCATCAATCAGCAGCTCATTGGTCGGTGAAAGGTCGAGACCGCGTTCGCAAATCTCTTCAAACTCTTCGCGGTTGTAGGCGATGCCGCCACCGGTTCCGCCCATAGTAAATGAGGGACGGATAATGCAGGGGAAACCGACATCTTCAGCCACGGCCAGCGCTTCTTCCATGGTGTGCGCAATGCCGGAGCGCGCGGTATCCAGACCGATGCTTTTCATCGCCACGTCGAAACGACGACGATCTTCTGCTTTGTCGATCGCATCAGCCGTTGCGCCGATCATGGTGACGCCAAACTCTTCCAGCACGCCATGACGTTCCAGCTCCAGCGCACAGTTCAGCGCTGTCTGACCGCCCATGGTCGGCAGTACCGCGTCCGGGCGCTCTTTTTCGATGATTTTGCGCACCACTTCCCAGTGAATCGGCTCAATGTAAGTCGCATCAGCCATTTCCGGGTCGGTCATGATCGTCGCCGGGTTGGAGTTCACCAGAATGACGCGGTAACCCTCTTCACGCAGCGCTTTACACGCCTGCGCACCGGAATAGTCAAATTCGCAGGCCTGGCCGATCACAATCGGACCGGCACCAAGAATCAGGATGGATTTTAGGTCTGTACGTTTTGGCATGAATTAGCTCCTGATTACTTCGCTTGCAGACGGAATGCGTCAATCAATTCAATAAAGTGGTCGAACAGCGGCGCAGCATCGCCTGGGCCCGGGCTGGCTTCCGGGTGTCCCTGGAAGCTGAATGCGGGCTTGTCGGTGCGGTGAATGCCCTGCACGGTTTTATCGAACAACGAAATGTGTGTAACACGCAGGTTAGCGGGAAGATTGTTCTCATCGACCGCAAAACCGTGGTTCTGCGCGGTGATCATCACGCGATTGTTATCGAGATCTTTCACCGGATGGTTGCCGCCGTGGTGGCCCAGCTTCATCTTCACGGTCTTAGCCCCGCTGGCCAGCGCCAGCAGCTGATGACCCAGACAGATTCCGAACACCGGGATCTCTGTTTTCAGGAAGGCCTGAATTGCGCTGATAGCGTAGTCGCACGGCTCCGGGTCGCCAGGACCGTTGGAGAGGAAGATGCCATCCGGATTAAGCTTCAGTACTTCTTCGGCAGGCGTCTGTGCCGGAACGACGGTCAGACGACAGCCGCGATCGACCAGCATCCGCAGAATGTTGCGCTTGGCACCGTAATCGTAAGCCACCACATGGTAAGGCAGTGATTCAGCGTCGGCCTGCTCTGGCAGCCCTCCCTCCAGCGTCCAGCTGCCCTGCTGCCAGCTGTAGGTCTCAGTGGTGCAGACCTCTTTCGCCAAATCCATCCCTTTCAGTCCCGGGAACGCCTGAGCTTTTTGCAGCGCCAGCGCGGCATCCGGATTATCGCCCGCAATGATGCAGCCGTTTTGTGCACCTTTCTCACGCAGCAAGCGCGTCAGCTTGCGGGTATCGATATCGGCAATCGCCACGATGTTGTTGCGCTGCAGGTAGGCGGATAAGCCCTCTTCACTACGGAAGTTGCTGGCAATCAGCGGCAGGTCACGGATAACCAGGCCCTGCGCATGAATCTGGCTGGATTCTTCGTCGGCGGCATTGGTTCCGACATTACCGATATGGGGATAAGTGAGAGTAACGATTTGGCGGGAATAGGAAGGATCAGTGAGGATTTCTTGATAACCGGTCATTGAGGTATTGAAAACGACTTCTCCCACTGCCGACCCTGTTGCCCCGATGGCCCGACCGTGGAATTGGGTTCCGTCTTCCAGAACCAAGAGCGCTGACTTAATCAAAACATCCTCCAGGGAATAAACAGTCACAATATCTGCATATTAATTCAAAATAGCCGCCTGAATCAATGCAAAAACCGCCTGAATTGTCGATTTTTGGCAAATTGCGCGCATTCTAATGATCGCCCTGGCCATTGTCTACCCTGCGGCGGGATTTTTTCACCCTTATCTGCCTTCTGAGGAAAATAACGGGCATAAGCAGCAAAAAGAGAGGAAAACTCGGCGGAATAATCGTTTGCCAGGCAGCGTAAAAGCAAAACAGAAGCAGCGCGGCCTTTATTTTTGACCAAATGGTCAAAAATAGCATCCGGCAGAGCAAATAAACGAAGAAAACAGGCAAAAACAGAATTCAGAGGTAAATTTATATCTGGAAGGCATATTTCAGATAAAATTAAGGGCAATGAAAACATTGCCCCTTTTCAATCAAGCGATTATCGATTGAAACAACCACATCACGATGGTTCACAACACTTACAACATCGACAAATCCAGCACATCCCGCATATCAAACAGGCCAGATTTCTTATCTTTCAACCATAAAGCGGACTTAACCGCGCCATTTGCAAAGGTCATACGGCTTGAAGCCTTGTGGGTTATCTCTACGCGCTCGCCGATATCTGCAAACATCGCAGTATGCTCACCGACGATGTCACCCGCGCGTACTGTCGCAAAACCGATGCTCTGCGGCTGGCGTTCGCCGGTGTGGCCCTCACGCGTATAGACCGCATGCTCATCCAGTTTCCACTGCATCGCATCGGCAATCGCCTCACCCATCGCCAGCGCGGTTCCGGAGGGCGCATCCACTTTATGGCGGTGGTGCGCTTCAACGATCTCAATATCCGCGTACTCTCCCATCACCTTGGCAGCCTTCTCCAGCAGCTTCAGCACCAGGTTAACCCCCACGCTGAAGTTAGCGGCGAACACAATGGGGATATCTTCCGCCGCGGCGCGAATGGCCGCTTTGCCTGCTTCATCAAAACCGGTGGTGCCGATCACCATCGCTTTGCCCTGCTCACGGCAGATCGCCATATACTCCAGCGTGCCTTCCGGGCGGGTGAAGTCGACCAGCACATCAAAATCGTTAATCACCGCGCGTAAATCGTCAGCGATGATGATGCCATTTTTTCCGATGCCCGCTAATTCACCAGCGTCGCTGCCGGTCAGCGATGAGCCCGGGCGAGCCAGTGCCGCACCCAGTTCAGCGCCTTCTGCCTGCTGCGTTGCCTGAATCAGATTACGGCCCATACGGCCCGGCGCGCCCACAATAGCAATGCGGATTGTGTTCATATTTATTCATTCCTAAAACAAAACTATGCATCCAAAGCGTCATCAGGTTAACGATGAGTTAACAGTCACGCCACTATTAATCCGTGATAATAAGAATTTTATGCCAGCCGCCCGTGATTATCAGTAAAAGCAATCACCGCAGCAAATAACGACTTTTTTTGTCAGATTCAAAAAACAAAAAAGGCCGAACAGAGTCGGCCTTTTTATCAGTAATATCGCAGAGTTACTGCACGTTACGCACTTCGACACGCAGCTCTTTGGGCACTTCGAAGACAATATTCTCTTCACGGCCAATCAGCTCAATTGCCGCTTCGCCGCCCAGTTCACGCAGCCGCTGGATCACCTGCTGCACCAGAATATCGGGCGCTGACGCGCCTGCGGTGACGCCGATGCAGGCCACGCCTTTTACCCACTCTTCCTGAATATCATCCGCAGAGTCGATCAGCTTCGCCAGCTTACCGGCACGCTGAGCCAGCTCAGCCAGACGGTTAGAGTTAGAGGAGTTCTTCGACCCCACCACCAGCACCACTTCCGCATCTTTAGCCAGAGTACGAACCGCTTCCTGACGGTTGGTGGTGGCGTAGCAGATATCATCTTTACGCGGCCCGATAATCGCCGGGAAGCGCTGGCGCAGAGCATCAATGATGTCAGAGGTGTCGTCCACAGAGAGCGTGGTCTGCGTCATGAAGCTCAGATTGTTTTCGTCTTTCACTGTCAGTCTGAAGACATCTTCCGGTGACTCCACCAGATACATGCCGCCATTAGGGTTGTTGTACTGCCCCATGGTGCCTTCGACTTCCGGATGACCTGCATGACCAATCAGTATTGCCTCAACGCCTTTACGGCTGGCGCGAGCCACTTCCATATGCACCTTAGTCACCAGCGGACAGGTGGCGTCAAACAGCATAGTCAGATTGCGCGCTTTGGCTTCGGCACGCACCGCCTGAGAAACGCCGTGCGCGGAGAAGATCAGAATCGCGTTATCCGGCACTTCACTGATCTCTTCAATGAAGATGGCACCGCGCTCACGCAGGCTGTTTACCACGTAACGGTTATGCACCACTTCGTGACGGACATAGATTGGCGCGCCATACATCTCCAGCGCGCGCTCAACAATACTGATGGCACGATCAACGCCAGCGCAGAAGCCGCGCGGATTAGCTAACAGGATTTGCATCGTTGGCCTCCAGTGCGGGATCGATTTCCAGCACCTCTACATCAAACTGAATACGACGACCTGCCAGCGGATGGTTGAAATCCACAGTGATAGAGTCACCGGAGATTTCACGGATCACGCCAGGCATTTCACTGCCGCCCATGCCGCTGAACAGCATGATGGCTCCCACTTCCGGCTCACCCGCATCGATAAAGTCCCGACGCGAGAAATACTGGATCAGGTCAGGGCTGACGCCGCCAAAGGCGTCGTCCGGTTCCAGGGTAAACTGTTTAGTTTCACCCGCTTTCAGCCCCAGCAGTGCCTGCTCAAGTGCCGCAGAGAGGCTGCCATCACCGAGACGGAACAGCGCGGGCTTGCCGTTTGCACGGGTCGATTCCGCCGTCGAGCCATCTTCCAGCTTCAGCGTAAAATGCACCAACACCGCGCTTTCGCGCTGTACGGACTCAGTCATCACTTACCCTTTCTGTTTAGCCTGTTTGCCGTTCGGGCTGAAAAAGCCCTCCAGCACCACCAATGCAGCACCGATACAGATGCCGCAGTCAGCGATATTAAATGTAGCGAAGTGCCAGTTACCGACATAGAAATCGATAAAATCGACCACAAAGCCATGGTATGAGCGATCAAACAGATTGCCTATCGCGCCGCCGATGATCAGGGCATACGCGATGTTAGCGATCTTCTGACTGGCATGATTACGATACATCATCACGACCAGTGAGATCACGATAGCCAGCGCAATACCGGCAAAGAACCAGCGCTGCCAGCCGCCTTTGTCCGCCAGGAAACTGAACGCCGCGCCGTAGTTGTGCGCGTAGAACAGGTTCAGGTAGGGCATCAGTGGCTGGGTTTCATGCAGCATCATGTTGTTCATCACCCACTGCTTGCTGGCGAAGTCGACAACAATCACCACCAGCACCAGCCACAGCCAGCGCAATCCGGTTGATAAAATAGGTTTACGCATCAGGCAAATTCACGCTGTTCGCCGTCACCGGCTACGTTAGTGTAACAACGACCACAGACCTCAGCATGCTCAGGATTCTGTCCGACGTCGGTAGTGTAATGCCAGCAGCGCTGACATTTCTCGCCTTCCGCCTTGTGCAGCGCGATTTTCAGACCTTTCAGCAGCTCACTCTGCTGCGCTTCGTCGTTCGCCAGGGCGTAATCAGCCACCTGTGCGCCAGAGGTCAGCAGCACAAAGCGCAGCTCATTACCCAGCGCCTGCAGTTTAGCCGCCAGCTCCGGATCGGCATAGAGCGTAACCGTTGCTTCCAGTGCGCCACCGATACGTTTATCCGCACGCGCCTGCTCGATCACCTTGTTCACTTCGCCACGCACTTTCAGCAGCTCAGCCCAGTAGGCGTCATTCAGCGCTTCATCTTCAGCCAGGCCAAACAGCCCCTGATACCACTCTTCGGTGAAGACATACTGCGCACGTTCGCCCGGCAGGTAGCCCCAGATCTCATCCGCCGTAAAGGACATGATCGGTGCCATCCAGCGTACCAGCGCTTCGACGATATGCCACAGTGCGGTCTGGCAGCTGCGACGCGCAAGGCCATCGCCTTTCGCGGTGTACTGACGATCCTTGATGATGTCGAGATAGAAGCTGCCCATCTCAATTGAGCAGAACTGCATCAGACGCTGGATCACTTCGTGGAAATCGTAGTTCTCGTAAGAGGCAACGATATCGGCCTGTGCCGCCTGAGCGCGACCAACGGCCCAGCGATCCACCACCACCATCTCTTCCGGTTTCACCAGATCGGTCGCCGGGTTAAAGCCGCTGAGGTTAGCCAGCAGGAAACGCGCGGTGTTACGGATGCGGCGATAGGCATCGGCAGAACGTTTAAGGATCTCATCGGAGACCGCCATTTCGCCCGAGTAATCGGTTGATGCCACCCACAGGCGCAGAATATCGGCGCCCAGTTTGTTCATCACATCCTGCGGCGCAACCGTGTTACCGATCGATTTCGACATCTTGCGGCCCTGACCATCCACGGTGAAACCGTGCGTCAGTACCTGACGATAAGGCGCTTTGCCCTTCATCGCCGTGGAGATCATCAGCGAGGACATAAACCAGCCGCGATGCTGATCGGACCCTTCCAGATAAAGGTCAGGCGCATGTCCGCCAAATTCCGGACGCGCATCAACCACGGAATAGCTGGTTGAACCGGAGTCAAACCAGACATCCAGCGTATCCGGCACTTTTACGTAATGATCGGCATCGTCGCCCATCAGTTCGCGCGGATCGAGATCCCACCAGGCCTGAATCCCCTCCTGCTCAACGCGTTGCGCCACTTTTTCCATCAGCGCCAGCGTGTCCGGGTGCAGCTCTTCGCTCTCTTTATGAACGAACAGCGCCATCGGTACGCCCCAGGTACGCTGACGAGAGATACACCAGTCAGGACGGTTCGCCACCATCGATTCGATACGCGCCTGGCCCCAGTCCGGGATCCACTGCACGCCTTTGATCTCCTTCAGCGACTGCGCACGTAATCCTTTCTGATCCATGCTGATGAACCATTGCGGCGTGGCGCGGAAGATGATCGGCGTTTTATGGCGCCAGCAGTGCGGGTAGCTGTGCAGCAGTTTCTCAACGTGCAGCAGCGCGCCCTTCTCTTTCAGCAGCTCAACGATCATGTCGTTGGCTTTAAAGACATTGACCCCATCCAGCGTCGGATAGGTGCCTGGCAGATAGCGGCCATCCGGTCCGACCGGATTGGCGGTTTCGATGCCATATTTCTGACCGATAACATAGTCATCCGGACCGTGGCCAGGTGCCGTGTGGACTGCACCGGTACCCGCTTCCAGGGTGACGTGATCGCCCAGCACCACCAGCGACTCAAGCGCCAGGAACGGATGCTGGAATTTCTGCAGCTCCAGCGCCGCGCCTTTGCATTCGCCCAGTACCTGCCATTCGCTGACACCGGCGCGCTTCATGACGCTCTCGACCAGATCTTTTGCCAGGATCAGCGCGCGACCGTCGATCTGCAGCAACTGATACTCAAATTCCGCGTTTAACGAGATGGCGCGGTTAGCCGGCAGCGTCCACGGTGTCGTCGTCCAGATCACCAGTGAAATCGGACCATTAACCTGTGCCACACCAAACGCCTGACGCACCGCGTCGGCATCAATGGCGTTGAACATCACATCAATCGACGGTGACGTTTTGTCGTAATACTCCACTTCCGCTTCTGCTAAGGCAGAACGGCAATCCAGACACCAGTGCACGGGCTTCGCGCCTTTGTGCAGGTGGCCGTTGCCGATGATTTTACTCAGCGCACGAATGATGTTGGCTTCGGTACCGAAATCCATGGTCAGGTAAGGGCGATCCCAGTCGCCCAGCACACCCAGACGGATAAAGTCCGCCTTCTGGCCTTCAACCTGTTCCGCGGCGTATTTGCGGCACGCTTCGCGGAATTCAGCAGCGGTGACTTTCTCGCCTGGCTTGCCGATCATCTGCTCAACTTTGTGTTCGATTGGCAGACCGTGACAGTCCCAGCCCGGCACATACGGCGAGTCATAACCCGCCATGCCTTTCGACTTAACGATAATGTCTTTCAGAATCTTGTTAACGGAGTGACCAATATGAATGCTGCCGTTCGCATACGGAGGGCCATCATGCAGGATAAAGGTTTTTTTCCCTTTTTTGGCTTCGCGGATGATGCCGTACAGGTTGTCGGCATACCAGCGTTGCAACATTCCCGGTTCGCGTTTGGCCAGATCGCCACGCATCGGGAATCCCGTTTCCGGCAAATTCAGGGTAGATTTATAGTCACTCATCAGATTCTCGATTCCGTTTTTCGCTCAGGTTAAAGCAGCCCAAAGAACTGCCGGGCCGTTACCACATCGTTCGCAATTTGTTCTTTCAACGCCTCCAGTGAGGCAAAGCGCTGCTCGTTTCGTATTTTCTGTTTCAGCACCACATCAATGTGACGACCATAGAGATCCATATTGATGTCGAGCAGGTGAACTTCAAGCTGCTGGCGTAAACCTTTTACAGTCGGACGGGTGCCGATATTGGCGACACCTGGCAGTGGCTCGGGCGTCAGACCCCGTACCTCCACCGCATAAACCCCTTTCACCGGCGAGACGCTGCGGCGTAAAGGGAGGTTCGCCGTGGGGAAACCCAGCGTGCGTCCCAGTGCATCACCGTGCACAACGCGGCCGGAAATAGTGAAAGGGTGACCAAGCAGCGACTGCGCCAGCGCTAAATCATCCACGGCCAGCGCCTGACGCACGGCAGTACTGCTGATTCGCTTACCGCCATCACAGAAGGTTTCGGTGCTTACGACCTCAAAGCCGTACTCCGCACCGGCTTTCTGTAATAACAGGAAATCACCCTGGCGACCAGCGCCGAAGCGGAAATCATCGCCTACCGCAAGGTACTTTACGTCCAGCTTTTCGACTAACAGGTCACTGATAAAACGCTGGGCGGACAAGGCCGCAAAGCGACGGTCGAACCGCACGCACAACACTTTATCGACGCCGGCTTCCGCCATATATCGCAGTTTTTCACGCAGACGCGTCAGACGAGCCGGCGCTTTGTCACCGGCAAACAGCTCCAGCGGCTGTGGCTCAAAAACCATGACCACCACCGGCAGATTGCGCTTACGTCCCTCTTCACACAGCCGCGACATCAGCGCCTGATGCCCACGGTGCACGCCATCGAAATTACCAATGGTCAGAACGCAGCCGCGATGCTGCTCGTTAAGATTATGAATACCGCGGATAAACTTCATGGCTGGCCCAAACCGGTGGAAATCGGCGGATTATACCCTTGAAAGCGACTCAGGTTAACCCGTCAGCACGCCTTTCATGCTTTAGGCGCTGCATTTCCTGTTGCAGAAGCGCATGTTAAGAATTTTGTCGCGAAATACTGTATTCAGCGAGGGGAAGCTGGTAGAATCCTGCGCCATCAAATACGTAACCGAGTGCCGCTCTCAGGGCGACGCTTATTTGCACAAATCCATTGACAAAATCAGGTTAGAAGGGCATAGTCCTCGGCCTTTGATTTGTCTCTATAGAACACATTTGGGAGTTGTACCTTGGCTAATATCAAATCAGCTAAGAAACGCGCCGTAACATCTGAGAAACGCCGTAAGCATAACGCTAGCCGCCGCTCTATGATGCGTACCTTCGTTAAGAAAGTATACGCGGCGATCGCTTCAGGCGACAAAGCTGCTGCGCAGAACGCATTCAATGAAATGCAACCACTCGTGGACCGTCAGGCTGCTAAAGGTCTGATCCACAAGAACAAAGCTGCACGTTATAAGTCTAACCTGACTGCACAGATCAACAAACTGGCTTAATCGCCTGTTGTTAATCGCTTTGTTAAAAAAGCCGGCGCTTACGCCGGTTTTTTTTCGTCTGTCCCCTGGCGGGGAAAGAGTTCGCTGAAGTCTGCGTGACAGAGTCGCTGCACCGCCGGATGCTGAATCATCCGCTCCGCGAAGAGTATGTGATACTCCTCTGATACCGCGTCGAGCCGCCCGACTTCATATATCCCCTCACGTTGACCCATCTCCAGCAAAGGCGCGACAAAAATCGCATTCTGTCGCGCACCAAACGCCGTCATCAGTGCCGCATCATCAAACTCACCGAGAATCTCCACCTGCACTCCCTGGGTGCTGATCCAGTTGAGGATTTTGCGCCCCAGCATGGAGCGGCGCCCCGGAATCAGCAGGGGACGCGTCTCCAGGCAGGCCGGAAAAGAGAGATCGCTGAGCGGCTGGGTTGACCAGAAGCTGATCGGGCATTCCCCCAGCTTCACCGAAAACAGCCCTTCCTGTTGGGTGGGGTCGATGGAGCAGTCAGAGATAATCATATCCAGCTTATGCTGACTGAGCTGCTCCAGCAGCATTTCGTGGGTCGATTCAAAACAGCGCAGATGAATTTTCTCCTCTGCGACCACCGCCGTCTCCAGCACCTTGCTGACCAGCTGCTTTGAGAGCGCATCTGCCACGCCAACATCCAGCAGCAGATGGGACTCTTTGCGGTAATTCACAATATCCAGCATCTCCTGACTCAGCATAAACATGCGGTCAGCATAGCGAAAAACCAGCTGCCCCAGCTCCGTCGGTACCAGGCCCCGTCCCTGACGCCGGAACAGCTTGCCCTGCAGGCGCTCCTCCAGTGCCTTAATTTGCCCGGTAATGGTCTGTGGCGTCAGGGAGAGTGCCTCTGCTGCGCCAGCTATCGATCCCGCACGGCAGGCGTGCCAGAAGTAGTAGAGATGATTGAAATTGAGCTGATTCATAGAAAAAAGGAGGCTTACGCTTCCTCTCCATTAGCGCAGTTTAATTCGCAGCAGCGTATAGCCGATGACGGCTGAAAGCAGAGAGCCGGTCAGAATGCCCAGTTTAGAAAAGGTCACCAGCTGTTCATGCGCGGCATCAAAGGCCAGCGAACTGATAAAAATTGACATAGTGAAGCCAATTCCGCACAGCACACCAATCGCCATAATATCGCGTATGGTTGTGCCGTTGGGTAATACTGCCAGCCGCAGTTTTACCGCCAGCCAGCAGAAGAGCGTAATGCCTAATGGCTTACCGATTAACAGGCCGAAGATGATGCCTGACGGTTCAGGCGAGAGGACATCACTCAGCGTAATGCCAGCAAGTGAGATACCGGCATTAGCAAAGGCAAACAGCGGCAGAATCATCCAGTTCACCCACGGCATCAGACCATGCGCCAGATGTTCCGCTGGAGAGTGCCCCTCTTTCTTCTCCAGAGGCACGAAGAAGCCCACAATGACGCCAGCCAGGGTTGCGTGGACGCCCGACTTCAGCACGGCGGTCCAGAGTACGATACCCACCAGTATGTAGACTGAGATTCTACGGACGTTAAAGCGGTTCAGGAGTGCCAGCACGACAATTGCGCCTGCAGCCACGCACAGGGAGAGCACTGAGAGGTCACTGGTATAGAACAGAGCGATAATCACAATGGCACCCAGGTCATCAATAATCGCCAGTGCCATCAGAAAGACTTTCAGCGCAACGGGAACACGGCTGCCCAGAAGGGCCAGCACACCCAGCGCAAAAGCGATATCGGTTGCGGTGGGAATGGCCCAGCCGTTACGTGCAATCTCATCACCATGGTTGAAAAGCAGGAAGATCAGGGCGGGTAACGCCATGCCGCCTATTGCCGCGATGACCGGGAAGATCGCCTTGTCACGGCTGGCAAGTTCGCCGACCATCAACTCACGCTTTACTTCCAGGCCAATAACCAGAAAGAAAAGTGCCATCAGCGCATCGTTGATCCACAACAGCAAGTTTTTGCTGATATCCAGCGCTCCGAAGCGGATTTGTACCGGTTCATTCAGCAACGCCTGGTAACCCTGGGCGGTAGCGGCAGTATTGGCGAGGATCATCGCCGCGACCGCCGCCACGATCAACATCACGCCATTGCTGGCATCACTTTCAATAAAACTTTTTAGCAGATTTTTTAATTTGCGCGGCTTGTTCAACGTTCATCTTCCTGAGCAGAGACAGAATGTTAAACAGTGTAACGATTCATATAGTTCGTTAAAAGCAGCTTATACCGCGCTATATGCTCGGTTTCGCCGAGCAGTAATAGCAGTAAACGTCGACATTTTTATGAGTGCTGCGGTGAGGGAGAGATAATGCAGCCATCACAGGCAGGGGATTTAAAGTAAAAAAAAGCGGAGCCGGGGCTCCAATGCTGGTCAGTTAAGATTAGATTTGTAAAGGCTGTCACGGTCAAACGTGGCAG
>NZ_JBLWNV010000024.1:0-31450 GCF_048452805.1 Pantoea sp. K16
CAGAGTCAACCTCTTTCTCAGAAGTTTTTCTCCGGCGGCGCAGTCTCCTGTGCCTTTCAACCTGTCATCCCGTTGCCGGTGTGCCGTGTTGATGGATGCGCATTATAGGGAGTTGTCTGAGAGGCGCAACCCATAAATTGCATAAAAAAGAGCGTTCGCTGCATTCCACAGCAAAAGCGGCTGTTATACGCAGTTACACACAATGTTATCCACATTAGTCGGGCCAGATAAATTTAGGCGAGCATCACGCAAACGTTTTCGCTACAATGCCGGGCGAAGTTCCGGACACCCCTTTTCGGGGCGTTACCTGAGGTTTTTGATTTTTTCTTCCTATATAGAGAAGAGAAAACCGCTGTAAAGCCTGATGTAACGCTCTTATATACGCGAAACAAAGCCAAGGGATAAACCACCATGCAACAAACTCGTCCTGTACGCCGCGCATTGCTCAGTGTCTCTGACAAAGCCGGTATCCTCGAATTTGCTCAGGCGCTCTCAAGTCGCGGTGTCGAACTGCTCTCCACAGGCGGAACAGCTCGCCTGCTGGCGGATGCGGGTCTGGCTGTCACAGAAGTCTCTGACTACACCGGTTTCCCGGAAATGATGGATGGACGCGTCAAAACCCTGCATCCGAAAGTGCATGGCGGCATTTTAGGTCGTCGCGGCCAGGATGATGCCATTATGGCGCAGCACGACATCAGCCCAATCGACATGGTGGTCGTTAACCTCTATCCCTTTGCACAGACCGTCGCCCGTGAAGGATGTTCACTGGAAGATGCAGTGGAAAATATCGACATCGGTGGCCCGACCATGGTGCGCTCTGCTGCCAAGAACCATAAAGATGTGGCAATCGTGGTCAGCAGCGGCGACTACGATGCGATCATTGCCGAAATGGATGCCCATGAAAATGGTCTGACGCTTGAGACCCGTTTCGATCTGGCGATCAAAGCGTTTGAACACACTGCCGCGTATGACAGCATGATCGCTAACTACTTTGGCAGCCTGGTGCCCGCCTATCACGGTGATCGTAATCAGCCCGCCGGCCGTTTCCCGCGTACCCTGAATCTGAACTTCATTAAGAAGCAGGATATGCGCTACGGTGAAAACAGCCATCAGGATGCTGCCTTCTATATAGAAGAGAACATCACTGAAGCTTCAGTGGCGACTGCCCGGCAGGTTCAGGGCAAAGCGCTCTCCTATAACAACATTGCTGACACGGATGCTGCACTGGAGTGCGTAAAAGAGTTCAGTGAACCCGCCTGCGTCATCGTCAAACATGCAAACCCTTGTGGCGTAGCGACCGGTGACTCTCTGCTGGCAGCCTATGAGCGTGCTTACCAGACCGATCCGACCTCCGCATTTGGCGGCATCATCGCCTTTAACCGCGAGCTGGATGAAGCAACTGCGCAGGCCATTATCAGCCGCCAGTTTGTTGAGGTGATTATCGCGCCAGCGGTTTCCGAGGCCGCGCTGAAAATTACCGCCGCGAAGCAGAATGTCCGTGTCCTGATCTGCGGCCAATGGCAAAACCGTACTGCTGCACTGGATTTCAAACGCGTCAACGGGGGTCTGCTGGTACAGGATCGCGATCTCGGCATGGTTGATGCCAGCCAGCTGCGCGTCGTCAGTAAACGTCAGCCAACCGAACAGGAACTGCGTGATGCGCTGTTCTGCTGGAAAGTAGCGAAGTTCGTTAAGTCTAACGCCATTGTTTATGCACGCGACAAAATGACCATCGGTATCGGTGCCGGACAGATGAGCCGTGTCTATTCCGCTAAGATTGCCGGCATTAAAGCAGCCGATGAAGGGCTGGAAGTAAAAGGATCAGCCATGGCGTCGGATGCCTTCTTCCCGTTCCGTGATGGTATTGATGCGGCAGCCGCGTCAGGCGTGAGCTGCGTCATCCAGCCTGGCGGCTCCATCCGCGATGAAGAGGTGATTGCGGCGGCTGATGAGCACGGCATTGCCATGATCTTCACCGACATGCGTCACTTCCGCCATTAATCGTTCTGGAGAGAAACAGATGAAAATTTTAGTAATCGGCAATGGCGGACGTGAACATGCTCTGGCCTGGAAAGCTGTCCAGTCGCCGCTGGCGGAAACCGTGTTTGTGGCACCGGGTAACGCGGGCACCGCATTAGAGCCTGCGCTGCAGAATGTCGCGATTAGTGCAACTGATGTCCCTGCCCTGCTTGAGTTTGCCCGGCGTGAAAAGATCGATCTGACGATTGTCGGCCCCGAAGCGCCGCTGGTGATTGGCATCGTGGATGCCTTCCGTGAGGCCGGGCTGGCTATCTTTGGTCCGACTCAGGCCGCTGCGCAGCTGGAAGGCTCTAAAGCTTTCACCAAGGATTTCCTGGCGCGTCATCAGATCCCGAGTGCGGAATACCAGAACTTCACCGAGGTTGAGCCCGCTCTCGCGTATCTGCGTGAGAAAGGCGCCCCTATCGTCATCAAAGCCGACGGTCTGGCCGCAGGTAAAGGCGTGATTGTGGCAATGACGCTGCAGGAAGCTGAGGATGCGGTTCAGGATATGCTGGCCGGTAACGCCTTTGGCGATGCCGGACACCGCATTGTGATTGAAGAGTTTCTGGATGGCGAAGAAGCCAGCTTCATCGTGATGGTAGACGGCGAGCATGTGCTGCCCATGGCCACCAGCCAGGATCACAAACGCGTGGGCGATGGCGATACCGGTCCGAACACCGGCGGAATGGGTGCCTACTCTCCGGCTCCGGTTGTCACCGATGAGATCCACCAGCGCGTTATGGATCAGGTTATCTGGCCGACCGTTCGCGGCATGGCGGCTGAAGGCAACGTCTATACCGGTTTTCTCTATGCCGGCCTGATGATCGATCATACCGGGCAGCCGAAAGTGATCGAATTCAACTGCCGCTTCGGCGATCCGGAGACTCAGCCGATCATGCTGCGTCTGCAGTCGGATCTGGTCGATCTTTGCCTGGCCGCCTGTGACGGTAAGCTGGATCAGAAAACGTCACAATGGGATCCCCGCCCTGCGCTGGGTGTGGTGCTGGCGGCGGGCGGTTATCCGGGTGACTACGCTCAGGGCGATCAGATTCACGGTCTGCCACTGGAAGAAGTGGCTGACGGCAAGGTATTCCACGCCGGAACACGGCTGGAAGAGGACCTGGTGCTGACAAACGGTGGCCGCGTGTTGTGCGTAACCGCGCTGGGCGACGATGTGGCCGCGGCACAAAAGCGGGCTTATGAGCTGACACAGCCGATCTCATGGCAGGGCAGCTTCTGTCGCCGCGATATCGGCTACCGCGCCATTAATCGCAAATAAGTTCAGGGGGCACCAGGTGCCCCCTTTTCAATTCACATATCTTCTTCTGTCGGCTGCTGTGAGCAGTCATCCTGCTGACTGACCCGCAATAGCTGTATCCCTTCCGGCGCTTCAAGCCATGACACCATCAGCGGTGCCGATGCGCGGCGTTGCTGCTGTGTCAGCATCTGCAGAGCGTCGGCGTCAAAAGCGGGTCTGACCTGCTGGCCTTCGCAACTCTCCAGCACATTGTTTCCCAGCCAGTGTCCCTGTCTGAGGAACACCTGACCGCTTAATAGCGCATCGCTGAGGTTACGCATCCGCTCGGCATCAAACTTATAGAGCTCAACCGCATCCGGGCTGACCGCTTCACGCCGGCCTGAAAGCTGGCGCTGCATAAAGTTAAGACCGCCAGCCTGGTCAAAGCGCAGGGTCACATCATCAGGCTGGTTGCCCTTCACCTGACGCTGGATGCTGATCAACGACTCTTCCAGCCAGACATAATCCGTCACTTCACCCTCACCGCCACTGAACGGCGTATAGAAGGTGCGGATATGGACAGACTGGTGGTCGCTGTTTTTACGCCAGATACGAACAACACCACGATCGGCAAGATAGCCACTGGCAGAAAAGGGGGGAATATCCGGAGTAGAGCTGCAACCGAAAAGAAACAGGGAGAGAAACAGAACAGATAAACGCTGAAACAGCGGGGTCATGATGGCTGGCCTCTTAAACAAAAGGGGCGAAACGCCCCCTGTTTTAAAGCTTAACCGCAGTGCGACGTCTTACTTAACGGCGTCTTTCAGCGCTTTACCAGACACGAATGCCGGTACATTTGCTGCAGCGATTTTGATCTCTTTGCCAGTCTGCGGGTTACGACCGGTACGCTCAGCGCGGTGGTTCACTTTAAAAGTACCAAAACCAACCAGTTGTACAGCATCACCATCTTTCAGAGACTCAGTGATCGCAGCCAGAGTAGATTCCAGCGCTGCCTTTGCCTGGGTTTTAGACAGGTCAGCTTTTTCTGCGATCACATCAATCAGTTGAGTCTTGTTCATAAGTTATCCTTAAAGTGTATTTATCGCTTGCTAAGCAACGAGTGCGAGGGAAAAGCCATATTCTGGCACTCTTCTGCCTGCACGCACCGATAGCCACAATTTTCAGCCCCCCAAATGTAGACCAGACAGGGGGCCAATGTGAAGCCTCCAGGCGCGCTAATTCGGGCCTGAAGTCACGTTTTATCGCCTTACTGCTGGAAATTTATACCGATGTTGCTAATTCCAGCTTCACGCAGGTCAGATCGCAGACCTTTAATCAATTCAAGGTCGCGCTCTTCACACTCCGCCAGCAGGCGGAAAATCTCCCACTGAAGGTCCCACTCATCGATGATAGCCGGGTTTTCACGCAGCTCTTCGTCGGTCATTTCGCGTCCAGCCTGGGTCATTTCCAGCATGGCGATAGTAGTAATTGAGGTCTCGCTGACTTCAATTGCATGCTCAAGAGTTTCACCGCTCAGCTGCGCATGGACGACTTCGCTTAATGCCACACAGGCATCGATAGCCGGATAAACGCCGTAAACCTCAAACGCATCACCATCCGGAATGGCGGCTTCGAGCTTTTCCAGCTGGCTGTCGAAGTTAATCTTCGCATCTTTGACCGTCAGGTTTTCCCAGATCAGATCAAGGATACGGCGATAGAGTGCCGGATCGGCAAATTCAGTCTGCTCGCAGAACGCGCGATAGTTGGGATACATGCGCTCGCACAGGCAGGCCATAAAAGTAAGGTGCTGCCAGCTTTCCAGCTTCGCCAGACGCAGATGAACGGGATTTTGTAACATAAAGGTGGCTCTTATTCGTTTCGCTGGCCGCAGTGTAACTGCAAAACCGCAGCACAAACAGTGTTAAAGCGCGTTTTGCCAGCGCTGGAAAGCGGTTCGGTTCGAGGCAACCGCGTCGGCCCAGCGGGTCGGTTCCGGCAGCCGGTAACCACGCGTACAGTTTTCGACCCACTGCAGCGCGGTATCCAGGCTGACACGATGGCCGGTGGCGACAAACAGCGGATTACACCGCAGCTTGCTGCGCCATACCCAGCCTATCTGCTCACCTTTGTCGATCAGTGGCTGACGACTGCCAGGCTGCGCATCCAGATCGGCAAAACGGCCACACAGGCGACTTTTCGCGACACCAATGGTGGGCACATCGACCAGCAGGCCAAAATGTGACGCGACGCCAAGTCGTCGTGGATGCGAAATACCGTGTCCATCCACAAACAGCAGGTCCGGCTTTTGCTCCAGCATCTGCCAGGCGGCCATCAGCGCTGGATATTCACGGAATGAGAGAAAGCCCGGAATATAAGGCATGGTGGTCTCAACGCGTGCGATGCGATGCTCCACCAGCTTTAAGGAGGGATACTCCAGTATCACCATCGCCGCCCGGGTGATAGTGCCTTCCTGCTCAAATCCAACGTCCGCCCCGCCGATAAAGCGGGGTGGCAGCACATCAAAATCATCTTCACGCACCACATCAGCGGCGCGTTGTAACTGCTCAGCGCGAAGTGCGGCAATATCCATGATTACTCCTGATGCCAGGGACGTGATAAACGGTGTACCGCCTCAACAAAGACGCCCGCATTTTCCGGTGGGACATCCAGATGAATACCATGCCCCAGATTAAAGACATGCCCGGTGCCCGAGCCAAAGCGCTCCAGGATCCCAGCCACTTCCTGTTCGATACGCTCAGGTGCCGCATAGAGCATAGAAGGATCCATGTTGCCCTGCAGGGCGACTTTGTCGCCCACGCGACGGCGTGCGTCATCAATATCGGTGGTCCAGTCGAGACCCAGCGCGTCACAACCGGTGGCGGCCATCGCTTCCAGCCACTGTCCGCCGCCTTTGGTGAAGAGCGTCACCGGCACGCGGCGACCGTCGTTTTCACGCAGCAGGCCATCGACAATTTTGTGCATGTAATGGAGTGAGAATTCGCGGTAATCACGACCGGTCAGCACGCCACCCCAGGTATCAAACACCATAACGGACTGCGCACCGGCGCGGATCTGAGCATTGAGATAGAGGATGACGCTGTCGGCCAGCTTATCCAGCATCGCGTGGAGCGTAGCGGGATCGGCATACATCATCTTCTTAATTTTGGTAAACGCCTTGCTGCTCCCGCCTTCCACCATATAGGTGGCCAACGTCCACGGACTGCCGGAGAAGCCAATCAGCGGCAGATCGCCGTTCAGGTTCTTACGGATGGTACGGACAGCATTCATCACATAGCCCAGCTCCATTTCGGGATCGGGCACCGGTAAACGCTCAACGTCAGCGCGACAGGTCACAGGGTTTGAGAAACGCGGGCCTTCGCCGGTTTCAAAGTAGAGACCCAGTCCCATCGCATCCGGAATGGTCAGGATGTCACTGAAGAGGATGGCGGCATCCAGCGGATAACGGCGCAGCGGCTGCAGGGTAACTTCACAGGCCAGCTCGGCGTTTTTACACAGCGACATAAAGTCACCCGCCTGGGCGCGTGTCGCTTTGTACTCCGGCAAATAGCGCCCGGCTTGTCGCATCATCCAGACCGGCGTGACATCAACCGGCTGACGTAACAGGGCACGCAAATAACGATCGTTCTTCAGTTCACTCATCTCAACACTCTCTCAATAACAGGCGTGTAGTGTAGCACTTTCACACTTCGGCGCGGCACAGGGCGACGGTATCTTCAATCAGGCGGCGCGCCACGGTGCCTGGCGGTGGCAGCAACGGCAGCTCATCAAAACGGAACCAGGCCGCATCCAGCAGCTCTTTACCATCGTGCTGCAGATCGCCGCTGTCATACTCCGCCATAAAGGCTGTCATCAGCGATTGCGGGAAGGGCCACGGCTGGGAGGTAACGTAACGGACGTTTTTGACGCGGATATTGCTCTCTTCCATCACTTCGCGGGCAACGGCCTGCTCCAGCGTCTCGCCCACCTCCACAAAACCCGCCAGCACGGTGTAGACCTTGTTGCGATGGCGGGCATGATTCGCCAGCAGGATTTCATCACCGCGACGGATAGCCACAATGATGCAGGGTGCGATCTGCGGATAGTAACGCTCGCGGCAATGGCTGCAGAGACAGGCAAATTCATGTTTGCTTTGGTGCATTTCATGGCCGCAATAGCCGCACCAGCGATGAGAACGGTAGAATTCCGCCAGTTGCACACCGCGACCCACCAGCTGAAACAGCGCCACATCCTGATCGATCAGCTGTCGTACTGAGAACATATCGGCAGAACGCGGCTCACAAATCAGCCAGACTTTTTCGCCCTGCCACTCACCGATGGTCCGGGCTTTACTGCCGGTCAAACCAAATTTTTCGGCGTTTCCGTGGGGTAAATCACCTTGTGGCAACCAAAGTTTCTGTTCATGGCTGACAATCCACCATCCAGCGTCTACGCTTGAGATTTCGCATTGCATTTATTTCGTCATCCTTAGCGTCAACTCGCACGCTGAAGCCCTGATGTTAAGTGTGTAGATAAACAACTATAACTCACATGGAGTTAGATATGCTTAACCAGTTAGACGTCCTGGCTGAACGCGTAGGTGGCAGTAATGAACTGGTCGATTCGTGGCTTGAAGCCCGTCGTCAGCTACTGGTGACCTATTATCACCTGGTCGGACTTAAACCAAATAAAGAGGCGCTGACGCGTCTTGATGAGCAGGCTCTGGACAACTTCTGTCACGGTCTGGTCGATTATCTTTCTGCGGGTCACTTCAGTATCTATGAACGCGTGATCAGTGAAATGAGTGGCGACAGCCCGATGATTGCCGCCGCACAGATCTATCCACCGCTGGAAGCCAATACTGAGCGTCTGATGCAGCTGTATGACGGCCACCTGCAGCAGGCAATCGACGACGAGAACTGCATGACCTTCCAGCAGGCACTCTCCGAAGTGGGTGAAGTGCTGGAAGCACGCTTTACGCTGGAAGATAAGCTGATCCAGCTGGCATGGGATAACCAGCTTGTCCCCCCGCCGGTAGCCAATGACAGCCATATCGCGCGTCCGGCTTAATCATCATCTCCGGCAAAGGGGTTGAGATTATCCCGTAGCCCTTTTATGCTGAACAGGTTCTGAGGAGAGTGCTCCAAAGAACCTTTTTGATTTTTGCTTTGAAATATAAGGTTTTTACATCTGGCTCTGTTATCAGACACCAGCGTAAAAACAGCTTCTTGTCGGAGTGCCCAGTTGGGCTGAGACCGTTAATTCGGGATCCGCGGAACCTGATCAGGTTAGAACCTGCGAAGGGAACAAGAGTAAATATTCTCTGTATGCCAGCATGCTAACGCTGTCTATACGGTTACTCCTTCCGAACTCCGGACAAGCATCGTTCCCCCTTAACAGGATGATTGCTATGTCTGACCAAAAAACAACCCGTCGTGAACAGCGTGCCCAGGCGCAGGAATTTATCGATTCCCTGCAAAGCGGCAGTGCATTTCCCCAGTCCCGCCGCATCTGGATTACCGGCAGCCGCGAGGATATCCGCGTTCCCATGCGTGAAATCGTGCTAAGCCCGACCCACATCGGCGGCAGCAAAGAACAGCCTCTCTATGAGCAGAACGAAGCAGTACCGGTCTATGACACGGCGGGTGCCTATGGTGATCCCGCGGCACAGATCGATGTTCATCGTGGCCTGGAAAAGCTGCGCGCCCGCTGGATTGCTGAACGCGACGACAGCGAACTTCTCGAACAGAACAGCTCAGGCTATACCCAGCAGCGGCTGGCTGACGAGGGGCTGGATCATCTGCGTTTCGATCAACTGCCGACACCGCGCCGTGCCCGCGCAGGCTGCTGCGTCACGCAATTGCACTATGCCCGCCAGGGGATCATCACCCCGGAGATGGAATTTATCGCACTGCGGGAAAACATGGGCCGTGAGCGAATCCGCAGTGAGGTATTGCTGCAACAGCATCCCGGCCACAGTTTTGGCGCGCATCTGCCAGCCAGTATCACGCCCGAGTTTGTACGTCAGGAGGTCGCTGCCGGACGCGCCATTATCCCTGCCAATATCAATCACCCTGAATCGGAGCCGATGATCATTGGCCGCAACTTTCTGGTTAAGGTCAATGCCAACATCGGTAACTCGGCGGTGACCTCTTCTATTGAGGAAGAGGTGGAAAAACTGGTCTGGTCGACTCGCTGGGGTGCCGATACGGTGATGGATCTCTCTACCGGTCGTTATATTCATGAAACGCGCGAATGGATTTTGCGAAACAGCCCGGTGCCAATCGGTACAGTGCCGATTTATCAGGCGCTGGAAAAAGTGAATGGCGTGGCCGAGGCGCTGAACTGGGAAATATTCCGCGATACGCTGCTTGAGCAGGCGGAACAGGGTGTCGATTACTTCACTATCCACGCTGGCGTGCTGCTGCGTTATGTCCCGATGACGGCGAAACGTCTGACCGGGATTGTATCGCGGGGTGGATCTATCATGGCGAAATGGTGCCTGTCGCATCATCAGGAGAGCTTCCTGTATCAGCACTTCCGGGAGATTTGTGAAATCTGCGCCGCCTATGATGTCTCCCTGTCGCTGGGCGATGGCCTTCGTCCGGGTTCCATTCAGGATGCCAACGATGAGGCGCAGTTTGCCGAACTGCGTACCCTGGGCGAACTGACCCGTATTGCCTGGGAATATGACGTTCAGGTCATGATTGAAGGCCCGGGGCACGTCCCGATGCATATGATCCGCCGCAACATGACCGAACAGCTCGACCTGTGCGATGAAGCCCCCTTCTACACCCTTGGCCCGCTGACCACCGACATCGCGCCCGGCTATGACCATTTCACCTCCGGTATCGGTGCTGCCATGATTGGCTGGTTTGGTTGCGCCATGTTGTGTTACGTCACGCCCAAAGAGCATCTGGGTCTGCCGAACAAAGAGGATGTGAAGCAGGGATTGATCACCTACAAAATAGCAGCGCATGCCGCCGATCTGGCGAAAGGCCATCCGGGTGCGCAGATCCGTGATAACGCCATGTCCAAAGCGCGCTTTGAGTTCCGCTGGGAAGATCAGTTTAATCTGGCGCTGGATCCCCATACGGCGCGGGCTATGCATGATGAAACCCTGCCGCAGGAGTCGGGCAAAGTGGCCCATTTCTGCTCGATGTGCGGCCCTAAGTTCTGCTCGATGAAAATTTCCCAGGAGGTGCGCGAGTTCGCAGCACGTCAGGATACGCGCGCCGAGCCCGTTGAAGTGGGCATGGCGCAGATGTCAGACCGTTTTCGTCGGCGCGGCGGTGAGCTTTATCATCCCGCCGATGCCATTAAGGAGGAGTAACAATGCCCGCATTTCCCGCTACCGCCCCGCGCCTGGGGCTTTATCCGGTGGTTGATAGCCTCGACTGGATTGAGCGCCTGCTGAAGATGGGCGTTCGTACGCTGCAGCTGCGCATCAAAGATCAGCCCGATGAGATCGCCGAACCCGCCATCGCTCAGGCGATTGCACTGGGTAAACGCTATGACGCGCGCCTGTTTATCAATGACTATTGGCAGCTGGCGATAAAGCATCAGGCTTATGGTGTGCATCTGGGTCAGGAGGATCTCGATGTCGCCGATCTTGCCCGGATTCATCAGGCAGGATTGCGTCTGGGGCTCTCCACCCATGACGATGCTGAACTGGACCGCGCACTGGCAATCCAGCCCTCTTACATCGCGCTTGGACATATTTTCCCGACGCAGACCAAAGAGATGCCTTCTGCGCCGCAGGGCATTGAGCAGCTGAAGCGGCATCTGACGCGCCTGACGCATATCCCCACCGTGGCAATTGGCGGTATTTCGATTGCACGGGCACCTGACGTGCTGGCAACCGGCGTAGGGAGTATTGCGGTGGTGAGTGCGATTACCCAGGCAGATGACTGGCGTGAAGCAACACGTACTTTGCTGGCGCTGGCAGAGCCTCACCAATAAGGATTTGTGGAAGCTGTCCCGCATAGCGGCTGCAAAACCAGTAACGCCAGCGTTTCTGCCGGGAAAGCGACGCGCAAAAGCGTATGTTGCCGCTGGCGTGCTCTGATCCAAAACCTTAACGTGGCCTCCGTCAGGTTAAGGTTATCTGACCAGGGCCGGTTCCCTCCTCTTGCCGGCCCTGCTTCTTCTTTTCGCTATGCGAGAGTTGAAGCTGAAATCTGCGTTTCATGCTGGCACGAGAGCATGGCGCGTTCGACGGCTGCACCCACCAGCGCCAGCGCCTTTTCAGTCTGCTCGTTGATCGGCAGCCCGTAGTTTAAGCGCAGACAGTTACGGTATTTACCCGAGGCCGAAAAGAGTGAGCCTACGGCTATCTGAATTTTTGACTCGCGCAATTCGCGGTTGAGCCGGACCGCATCAAACGCTTCGGGGAGCTCTATCCACATCAGAAAACCGCCCTGAGGACGGGAAACGCAGATGCCGCAGGGAAAGTAGTGGCGCACCCAGCAGCTAAAGGTTTCATAGTTACGATGATAGATTTGCCGCATCCGGCGCAGATGGGGCTGATAATGGCCCTGGCGGATAAACTCGGAGACCGCATGCTGAGGCTGTGTGGCGGTGGAACCTGTGACGATATATTTCATGTGCAGTACACGGTCGCGATAGCGGCCGGGTGCAACCCAGCCGACACGCAAACCTGGCGCCAGCGTTTTGGAAAAGGAGCTGCACAGCAGAACCCGGCCATCGAGATCCAGCGCTTTAATGGTCGCTGGGCGCGGATATTCCCAGGCTAACTCACCATAAACATCATCTTCAATGACCGCCGCGTCAAACCGCTGCGCCAGGGCAAGCAATGCCCGCTTACGCGGCTCAGGCATGATAAATCCCAGCGGATTATTACAGTTCGGTACAACAACGACTGCTTTAATCGGCCATTGATCAAACGCCAGTTCCAGCGCTTCCAGGCTGATGCCGGTTACCGCATCAGTCGGGATCTCAATGGCACGAATGCCAAATCCGCGCAGGGTTTGCATGATCCCGTGAAACGAAGGCGACTCAACAGCAATGATATCGCCCGGCTCGCAGACCGCACGCACGGCTACCGATAAGGCTTCATGGCAGCCGGTGGTAATAACAATGTCATCGGCGGTGAGCTGGCAACCGCTATCTATCGCCAGTCGTGCAACCTGTTGCCGCAGTGCGAGAACACCATAGAGGTTGTCATAATTGAGCAGCGCGATGTCCTGCTTCTGAGCCTGTCGGCTGAAGGCTTTCCACAGCGGCTTAAGCGTCGGCTGGGTCAGATCGGGCATACCGCTTCCCAGCTGCAACACATCATCTTCCAGACGGCTGTTAATCAGCTCCAGCACCGCATCCCATTGCGTTACCTCAACCGGCCGCTGTGCGGGACGGGTCAGCGCAGGCATCGGGGGCGTCGCCTTACGCGAGGCCACAAAATAGCCAGAGCGCGACTGCGGCGTAATCATCTGCTTCTCTTCCAGCAGATGATAAGCCTGCTGCACGGTGCTGATACTGACGCCATGTTCGGCACTCAGACTGCGTACCGAGGGCAGGCGCTCACCACTGCGATATAAACCTTGTTCGATACGCTGAGCCAGCAGCGTGGCCAGATGTTCATATCGCGTCATTGTATTTCCTCTGACTCAGTAGCTGAGCATTAACCGGTACAGTTATGCCTCTTTTTTACCATTCAGATCGCCATTACCGCAATCTGTATGTTAAAGAAAGGTGATTTTTGCGTCTGTATCATACAGAGCGATCCGCTGAGAATAGTCCTCAGACAATTCACTGAGGGCACTATCATGGGATACGACGAGAATCGCGCAGCTAAACCGTTTACAGGCACGCCTTACCAGTTGGTTCGCTATCTTTGGCGCAGTTATAAACGCTGGCAGCTGAGGCGTGAGACGCGCGTCATCCTGTCGAAGCTGAGTGACAGTCAGCTGAAAGACATTGGCCTTGGCCGCAACGACTGGAATGTCTGAATCAGAGACAAAAAAAAACCCTGCCGAGGCAGGGTTTTTATCAGGCAAAGGACGATTAATCGTCTTTGTTGCCGCCGAGACCGGCGTTCAACAGTTCAGCCAGGCTGGCTGAGGCTTCATCCGCAGTAACCTGCGGTGCAACCGGAACTTCACCTGCCGCTTTGCGGCGCATACGATCCTGATGGTACGCATAACCGGTACCGGCCGGGATCAGACGACCCACGATTACGTTCTCTTTCAGGCCGCGCAGTTCATCGCGCTTACCTGCTACTGCTGCTTCGGTCAGGACACGCGTGGTTTCCTGGAACGATGCTGCAGAGATGAACGATTCGGTAGCCAGTGACGCTTTGGTAATACCCAGCAGGTCACGCATGAAGGTTGCGCCAACTTTTCCGTTCGCTTCCAGATCACGGTTAGAGATCTTGATGCGAGAGAATTCAGCCTGCTCACCTTCCAGGAAGTCTGCACTTCCTGCGCTCACGATGGTTGCTTTACGCAGCATCTGACGAACGATGACTTCGATGTGCTTATCGTTAATCTTAACGCCTTGCAGACGGTAAACTTCCTGCACTTCGTTAGTGATGTAACGGGTCACCGCATGCACGCCACGCAAGCGCAGGATGTCATGTGGAGACTCTGGGCCATCGGAAACCACGTCACCGCGCTCAACACGTTCACCTTCGAACACGTTCAGCTGACGCCATTTCGGAATCATCTCTTCGTACGGCTCACTGCCATCCAGCGGAGTGATGACCAGACGACGCTTACCTTTGGTCTCTTTACCGAAGGAGATGATGCCGCTGATCTCCGCCAGAATAGCTGGCTCTTTCGGACGACGCGCTTCGAACAGGTCAGCAACGCGTGGCAGACCACCGGTAATATCCTTGGTACCGCCAGATTCCTGCGGAACACGCGCCAGCGTGTCACCAGCACTGATCTTCACGCCATCTTCCAGCTGAACAATCGCTTTACCAGGCAGGAAGTACTGAGCCGGCATGTCGGTGCCCGGGATCAGAACGTCGTTGCCGTTGGCATCAACAATTTTCAGCGCAGGACGCAGATCTTTACCGCCCGCAGTACGTTCAGCACTGTCCAGAACCACCAGCGAAGAAAGACCGGTTAAGTCATCTGTCTGACGGGTAATGGTCTGGCCATCAACCATGTCCGTGAAGCGAATGAAACCGCCCACTTCGGTGATGACTGGCATGGTATGCGGATCCCAGTTTGCGACGGTTTCGCCCGCTGCAACCTGCTCACCATCACCTTTCGCCATGGTAGAACCATAAGGAACTTTATAGCTCTCTTTGGTACGACCAAATTCGTCGATCATTTTCAGTTCAACGTTACGCGAGGTGATCACCAGCTTGCCTGCCGAGTTCGTTACCGACTTAGCGTTGGTCAGCTTGATGGTACCTTTGTTCTTCACCTGAATGCTGGATTCAGCAGCCGCACGTGATGCCGCACCACCGATGTGGAACGTACGCATCGTCAGCTGTGTACCTGGCTCACCGATGGACTGTGCCGCGATAACACCGATCGCTTCACCTTTGTTGATGATGTGACCACGTGCCAGGTCGCGACCATAGCAATGCGCACACACACCAAAGTCGGTTTCACAACCTACTACTGAGCGGACTTTCAGGCTGTCGACTGAGTTCAGTTCCAGCACGTCACACCAGTGCTCATCGAGCAGCGTGTTGCGTGGAACCAGAATATCAGCAGTACCCGGCTTCAGAACGTCTTCAGCGGTCACACGACCCAGAACACGTTCACGCAGTGGCTCTTTAACGTCGCCACCTTCGATGACAGGTGTCATCATGATGCCTTCGTGTGTACCACAGTCATCTTCGGTAACAACCAGATCCTGTGCAACGTCAACCAGACGACGCGTCAGATAACCGGAGTTCGCCGTTTTCAGTGCGGTATCCGCCAGACCTTTACGAGCACCGTGGGTTGAGATGAAGTACTGGAGTACGTTCAACCCTTCACGGAAGTTCGCCGTGATTGGTGTTTCGATGATGGAGCCATCTGGCTTCGCCATCAGACCACGCATACCGGCCAGCTGACGAATCTGTGCAGCAGAACCACGCGCACCGGAGTCAGCCATCATAAAGATGCTGTTAAAGGAAACCTGTCGCTCTTCTACGCCGTCACGGTTAATAACGGTTTCGGTTGAGAGGTTTTCCATCATCGCCTTGGCAACACGTTCGTTGGCTGCTGCCCAGATATCGATGACTTTGTTGTAACGTTCACCTGCGGTTACCAGACCAGACTGGAACTGCTCCTGGATCTCAGCCACTTCAGCTTCCGCTTCGGTGATGATTTCCACTTTCTTCTCTGGAATAACCATGTCGTCGATGCCGACAGACGCGCCTGAACGGGCTGCGTAAGCGAAACCGGTGTACATGGTCTGGTCAGCAAAGATAACGGTCGGCTTCAGGCCCAGAATGCGGTAACAGGTGTTCAGCATTTTGGAGATAGCTTTTTTGCCCAGCGCCTGGTTAACGATGGAGAAAGGCAGACCTTTTGGCACGATCATCCACAGGATGGCACGGCCAACAGTGGTGTCGATGATGCTGGTTTTAGCAACCCACTCATCCTGCTCATTTTTCTCGTGTTCGGTGATACGCACCTTAACGCGAGCATGCAGCGATGCGAGGCCAGCGCGATAAATACGCTCAGCTTCTTTCGGGCCAGTCAGCACCATGCCTTCGCCTTTGGCGTTAACACAGTCACGGGTCATGTAGTACAGACCCAGTACAACGTCCTGAGAAGGAACGATGATTGGCTCGCCGTTCGCAGGTGACAGGATGTTGTTGGTCGACATCATCAGCGCACGTGCTTCCAGCTGGGCTTCCAGCGTCAGCGGTACGTGAACAGCCATCTGGTCACCATCGAAGTCGGCGTTGTATGCCGCACAAACCAGCGGGTGCAGCTGGATCGCTTTACCTTCGATCAGAACCGGTTCAAAGGCCTGAATACCCAGACGGTGCAGCGTAGGCGCACGGTTCAGCAGAACCGGGTGCTCACGGATCACTTCGTCGAGGATATCCCAGACAACCGCTTCTTCGCGCTCAACCATTTTCTTCGCGGCTTTGATGGTGGTGGCCAGGCCACGCAGTTCCAGCTTGCCGTAAATGAACGGTTTGAACAGTTCGAGTGCCATTTTCTTCGGCAGACCGCACTGATGCAGGCGCAGGTATGGACCTACGGTGATAACCGAACGACCAGAATAGTCGACACGTTTACCCAGCAGGTTCTGACGGAAACGACCCTGCTTACCTTTGATCATGTCAGCCAGCGATTTCAGCGGACGCTTGTTGGAACCGGTGATCGCACGACCGCGACGACCGTTGTCCAGCAGTGCATCGACCGCTTCCTGCAACATACGCTTTTCGTTGCGCACGATGATATCTGGCGCAGCCAGATCCAGCAGGCGTTTCAGGCGGTTGTTACGGTTGATCACGCGACGATAAAGATCGTTCAGATCCGACGTTGCGAAACGGCCACCATCCAGCGGTACCAGCGGACGCAGATCCGGTGGCAAAACAGGCAGCACGGTCAGGATCATCCACTCTGGCTTGTTGCCAGACTGTACGAACGCTTCCAGCAGCTTGATGCGCTTGGTCAGTTTTTTACGTTTGGTTTCGGAGTTAGTTTCGTTCAGCTCTTCACGCAGCTGCTCGCACTCCTGCTCCAGATCCATGTTTTTCAACAGGGCCTGGATCGCTTCGGCGCCCATTTTGGCGTCGAACTCGTCACCGAACTCTTCCAGAGCGTCAAGGTACTGCTCTTCAGTCAGAATCTGACGCTTCTCGAGGTTGGTCATGCCACCTTCGATTACTACGTAAGATTCAAAATAGAGCACGCGCTCGATGTCACGCAGTGGCATATCCAGCAGTAAGCCGATACGCGATGGCAGTGACTTCAGGAACCAGATGTGCGCAGTCGGCGACGCCAGTTCGATGTGGCCCATACGCTCACGGCGTACTTTAGTCTGGGTCACTTCAACGCCGCACTTCTCACAAATCACACCACGGTGTTTCAGGCGCTTGTATTTGCCGCACAGGCACTCATAGTCTTTTACCGGCCCGAAGATACGGGCACAGAACAGACCATCGCGCTCTGGCTTAAAAGTACGGTAGTTAATGGTTTCTGGCTTTTTCACTTCACCAAAAGACCAGGAACGGATCATGTCTGGCGAAGCCAGCGCAATTTTGATCGCATCAAACTCTTCGGTCTTAGTTTGCGCTTTCAGAAACTTAAGTAAGTCTTTCACGGATTAGCTCCCGTCGGAGTGAGACTCAGAGGGCGTCCAACCGAAATTGAACGCCCCGTAACCAGTACAATTGCGAGCGCTTTAAACCCTGCGCTTTCAGGCGGCGGCGAACCGCAGCCTGAAAAGGGGGTTACTCGTCTTCCAGCTCGATGTTGATACCCAGCGAGCGAATCTCTTTCAACAGTACGTTGAAGGATTCCGGCATGCCCGGTTCCATCTGATGGTTACCGTCAACGATGTTTTTATACATCTTGGTACGGCCGTTGACGTCATCAGACTTAACGGTAAGCATTTCCTGCAGGGTATACGCGGCACCATATGCTTCCAGTGCCCATACTTCCATCTCACCAAAGCGCTGACCACCGAACTGTGCCTTACCACCCAGCGGCTGCTGAGTAACCAGGCTGTAGGAACCGGTTGAACGCGCATGCATCTTGTCATCAACCAGGTGGTTGAGTTTCAGCATGTACATGTAGCCAACGGTTACCTGACGTTCGAACTGCTCACCGGTACGGCCGTCAAACAGGGTAATCTGACCGGAAGAAGGCAAGCCGCCGAGCTGCAGCAGCTCTTTGATTTCGCTCTCTTTCGCGCCATCAAACACCGGAGTGGCGATTGGCATACCTTTCTTCAGGTTCTCAGCCAGACGCAATACTTCGTCGTCGGAGAAGGTGTTCAGGTCAACTTTCTGACGCAGATCGCTACCCAGGTCATAGGCGCGCTGGATGAATTCGCGCAGTTTCGCGACGTCTTCCTGCTTTTTGAGCATGGCGTTGATCTTCTCGCCGATGCCTTTCGCTGCCATACCCAGGTGGGTTTCCAGAATCTGACCGATGTTCATACGCGATGGTACGCCCAGCGGGTTCAGAACGATGTCAACCGGCGTGCCGTTTTCATCGTAAGGCATATCTTCGATCGGGTTGATCTTAGAGATAACACCTTTGTTACCGTGACGGCCTGCCATTTTGTCACCCGGCTGAATCTGACGCTTAACAGCCAGATAAACCTTAACGATTTTCAGCACGCCTGGTGCCAGATCATCGCCCTGGGTGATTTTACGACGCTTACCTTCAAGTTTTTTCTCAAACTCGTGCTTCAGTTCGTCGTACTGCTCTGCCAGCTGCTCCAGCTGGTTTTGCTTGGCTTCGTCAGTCAGACCCAGTTCCAGCCAGCGCTCGCGCGGCAGCTTGTCCAGTTTGTCTGCTTCAACGCCACCAGAAATCAATACGTTCTGGATACGGCTGAACAGGCCCGCTTCCAGAATCTGCAGTTCTTCAGACAGGTCTTTCTTGGCCTGCTTCAGCTGCATCTCTTCAATTTCCAGCGCACGTTTGTCTTTTTCCACGCCATCGCGGGTAAAGACCTGAACGTCGATCACGGTGCCTGACACGCCATTCGGTACGCGCAGTGACGAATCTTTCACGTCAGAGGCTTTTTCACCGAAGATAGCGCGCAGCAGTTTCTCTTCTGGCGTCAGCTGGGTTTCACCTTTCGGCGTAACCTTACCAACCAGAATGTCGCCACCGGTCACTTCAGCACCGATGTAGACGATGCCTGACTCATCCAGTTTAGAGAGTGCAGCTTCACCCACGTTCGGGATATCAGCGGTAATCTCTTCCGGCCCCAGTTTGGTGTCACGCGACACGCAAGCCAGTTCCTGAATGTGGATAGTCGTAAAGCGATCTTCCTGAACCACACGCTCGGAGACCAGGATGGAGTCTTCGAAGTTGTAACCGTTCCACGGCATGAACGCTACGCGCATGTTCTGGCCCAGCGCCAGTTCACCCAGATCGGTGGACGGGCCATCTGCCAGCACGTCGCCGCGCTCAACCGGCTCACCCAGAGAAACACATGGCATCTGGTTGATGCAGGTGTTCTGGTTAGAACGGGTATATTTGGTCAGGTTGTAGATGTCGATACCGGCTTCGCCAGCATGCATTTCGTCTTCGTTAACTTTGATAACGATACGTGATGCGTCGACGTACTGTACGGTACCGCCACGTTTGGCAACGGCAGTTACACCGGAGTCAACGGCAACAGCACGTTCCATACCCGTACCAACCAGCGGCTTATCAGCACGCAGAGTCGGAACGGCCTGACGTTGCATGTTCGCACCCATCAGGGCGCGGTTAGCATCATCGTGTTCCAGGAACGGGATCAGTGACGCACCGACAGAAACGATCTGTTGAGTCGAAACGTCCATGTAGTCAACCTGATCGCGGCTGAACAGACTTGATTCGCCTTTGCTACGGCAGGTGACCAGGTCATCAACAAACGCGCCGTTATCATCAAGAGGGGCGTTCGCCTGAGCGATAACGTAGTTACCCTCTTCGATAGCAGAGAGGTAGTGAATCTCGTCAGAAACCAGACCGTCGATAACACGGCGGTAAGGCGTCTCAAGGAAACCGTACTCGTTGGTCTGTGCATACACAGACAAGGAGTTGATCAGACCGATGTTCGGGCCTTCAGGGGTTTCGATTGGGCAGACACGACCGTAGTGCGTTGGGTGTACGTCACGCACTTCGAAGCCGGCACGCTCACGCGTCAAACCACCCGGGCCGAGAGCAGAGATACGACGTTTGTGCGTAATCTCTGACAGCGGGTTGTTCTGATCCATAAACTGAGAAAGCTGGCTGGAACCAAAGAACTCTTTCACCGCGGCCGAAATTGGCTTCGCGTTGATCATGTCCTGTGGCATCAGGGTATCAAGGTCGCCCAGTGACAGACGCTCTTTAACCGCACGCTCAACACGTACCAGACCGACACGGAACTGGTTCTCAGCCATTTCACCGACTGAACGAATACGACGGTTACCGAGGTGGTCGATATCGTCCACTTCGCCTTTACCGTTACGGATGTCGATCAGCTTCTTCATCACTTCGATGATGTCATCTTTGCTCAGGATGCCTGAACCTTCGATTTCATCACGCAGCAATGAACGGTTGAACTTCATACGACCCACAGCAGAAAGATCGTAACGATCTTCAGAGAAGAACAGGTTCTCAAACAGGTTCTCTGCTGCTTCGCGTGTTGGCGGCTCACCAGGACGCATCATGCGGTAGATCTCAACCAGTGCGCTCAGACGATCGCTGGTTGGGTCGACACGCAGGGTCTCGGACATATATGGACCGTGGTCCAGATCGTTGGTGAACAGCGTTTCGATGCGCTTGTGACCGGACTGGCTCAGTTTGGCCAGCAGATCCAGTGACAGTTCCATGTTCGCTGCAATGATCAGCTCACCGGTGCTCTCATCGATGTAGTCTTTAGCGACCACTTTGCCCGCGATATATTCAACCGGAACTTCGATGTGCTGAATGCCATCTTTTTCCAGCTGACGGATATGGCGCGCAGTAATACGGCGTGCTTTTTCGACGTAGACGGTGCCGTTCGCTTCGATATCGAAGGTCGCAGTTTCACCGCGCAGGCGCTCAGGCACCAGCTCCATCTGCAGCTTGTTGTCGCGAATTTCAAACACCACTTTCTCGAAGAAGATATCGAGGATCTGAGGTGTAGTGAACTGCAACGCACGCAGGATGATAGTGGCCGGCAGCTTACGACGACGGTCAATACGGACAAACAGGTTATCTTTCGGGTCAAACTCAAAGTCGAGCCATGAACCGCGGTAAGGGATGATACGTGCGTTGTAGAGCACTTTACCCGATGAGTGGGTTTTACCCTTATCGCTATCAAAGAACACGCCAGGACTACGGTGCAGCTGAGAAACGATAACGCGCTCGGTACCATTGATAACAAAGGTACCATTGTCGGTCATGAGCGGAATTTCGCCCATGTAGACTTCTTGTTCTTTAATGTCTTTTACGGTGCCTTCTGGCGCTTCGCGCTCATAGACCACCAGACGCAGTTTCACGCGCAGCGGTGCCGAATAGGTCACGCCACGGATCTGACACTCTTTCACGTCAAAGACAGGTTCACCCAGGCGATAGCTGACATACTGCAACTCAGAGTTGCCGCTGTAGCTCGCAATAGGGAATACAGAGCGGAATGCAGCTTCCAGTCCGTACTGACCTTCTGGATCTTGCTCGATAAACTTCTGGAACGAGTCGAGCTGGATGGAAAGGAGATAAGGTATGTCCAGTACTTGCGGACGTTTACCAAAATCCTTACGAATACGTTTTTTCTCGGTATAGGAGTAAACCATAGGGTTCCTCAGCTAGCTGACAAGTCGACCCACGCTGTCCGTCCTGACAGGACAGTTCATGCAACACGATTTTGTTTGATTCACTGGCTGCGCAGCAGCAGTGCAATACCTCTTTCTATCACGCTTAAATCATTTCATCGCTGTTGCGAGGGCAGGGAACCCGCACAGGTAGAGCGGTATATTAAGTCGTCGATAGAGAAAGATATTGAAGAGTAACAATGGACAAACAGTGTGAAACCCCATTGAGACCCTGTAGCGCAAAAAGGCTGGTGACCAAAAAGTCACCAGCCATCAGCCTGAAACTACTCAGACTGCAACCCGAAGGCTGTCTTACTTAACTTCAACTTCAGCGCCAGCTTCTTTCAGAGCAGCTTCAAGTGCAGCTGCGTCATCTTTGCTGATCGCTTCTTTGATTACGCCAGTTGCTTCAACCAGATCTTTGGCTTCTTTCAGGCCCAGACCAGTTGCAGTACGTACGGCTTTGATTACTGCAACCTTGTTCGGGCCAACAGCTTTCAGGACTACGTCGAATTCAGTTTTTTCTTCAACAGCTTCAGCCGGGCCCGCAGCAACAGCTACAGCAGCAGCAGCAGAAACGCCGAATTTTTCTTCCATAGCAGAAACCAGCTCAACTACTTCCATTACGGACATCGCTGCAACAGCTTCCAGAATTTGGTCTTTAGTAATAGACATGACAATTGTTCCTAAGAATCAGAAAAAGTTTATACGTAAGCAAGTACGAAGAAAAGAAGATGGCCTTAAGCCGCTTCTTTTGCATCGCGTACAGCAGCCAGAGTGCGGACCAGTTTGCCGGCAGCGGCTTCTTTCATGGTCGACATCAGACGTGCCAGTGCTTCTTCGTAGGTCGGCAGCGTTGCCAGACGGTCAATATTGGCCGCCGTGATCAGCTCACCTTCAAAGGCTGCAGCTTTGACCTCAAATTTTGCATTCGCTTTCGCGAAATCTTTGAACAGACGAGCAGCTGCGCCCGGGTGTTCCATAGAATATGCAATCAGGGTCGGACCAACAAACGTGTCTTTCAGGCACTCAAACTGAGTTCCTTCAACGACGCGGCGCAGCAGGGTGTTACGAACAACACGCATGTAAACGCCAGCTTCACGGCCTGCTTTACGCAGTTCGGTCATTTTATCAACGGTGACGCCACGGGAATCCGCAACAACCGCTGAAAGCGCACCTTTGGCTACTTCGCTGACTTCAGCAACAATCGCTTGTTTGTCTTGAAGATTTAATGCCATTAGCTTTTGCTCCTGGATTTGACCGGGAAAGGATTTCCCCGGAACTCACTTCACTTACTCACCCCAAGGGGAAATAAGCGCTCGAACACGGTGAGCAGAATCCAGCTAAGAAAAAATTCTTTTGGTTCTGTCACCGTCTACGCAGGGTATTAAGCGGAATATCCGGAGATAAGCAGCTCCTGCGGTCTTGGACGGAGGCCAGGATAAGGCCTGGCTCCAACCTAAATTCTGTGCGACGCAGCAGAGTCAGAGGGAAAGGCGATACACGCAACAATCAGTTCTGGCTCTCTGGTGTCCTGTTCCGTTAATAACAGAACAACGGGCGTAAGATTCTAGGTGAATTTTTCGCCCGTTTCAAGCAGCAATTAGTTTGCTGTTGCGTTCAGACCAGCCTGGTCAACGGCAACGCCGGCGCCCATGGTGGTTGAAAGGCTAACTTTCTTGATGTACACGCCTTTCGCCTGAGATGGTTTTGCTTTTTTCAGCGCAACCAGCAGAGATTCCAGGTTTTCTTTCAGTTTGTCAGCGTCAAAGTCCACTTTACCGATGGTAGTGTGGATGATGCCGTTTTTGTCGTTACGATAACGAACCTGACCCGCTTTAGCGTTCTTAACCGCTTCAGCAACGTTAGGCGTTACAGTACCGACTTTCGGGTTTGGCATCAGGCCACGTGGACCCAGAATCTGGCCCAGCTGGCCAACAACGCGCATTGCATCCGGAGAAGCAATAACAACGTCAAAATTCATTTCGCCTTTCTTGATCTGATCAGCCAGGTCTTCCATGCCTACCAGCTCAGCGCCTGCTGCTTTAGCAGCTTCAGCGTTGGCGCCCTGGGCGAAGACAGCAACACGTACTGAACGACCAGTACCGTGTGGCAGAACGGTCGCGCCGCGAACGTTCTGATCAGATTTACGTGCATCAATGCCGAGGTTGACAGCAACGTCAACGCTTTCAACGAACTTGGCAGTAGCCAGTTCTTTCAGCAGAGCAACAGCTTCAGCAATATCATACTGCTTGGTCGCGTCAACTTTGTCGCGAATTACGGTCATGCGCTTGGTCAGCTTAGCCATTTCTTAGTCCTCTACTACCAGGCCCATGGAACGAGCAGTACCTTCGATTGAGCGAGTCATCGCTTCAACGTCAGAACCAGTCATGTCCGCAGCTTTGGTTTCTGCGATTTCACGTACCTGAGCACGAGTCACTTTACCGACTTTATCTTTGTTCGGCTTACCAGAACCAGACTTGATGCCCGCTGCTTTTTTCAGCAGTACGGCAGCCGGAGGCGTTTTGGTAATGAAGGTAAAAGAACGGTCGCTGTATACGGTGATAACAACAGGAGTCGGCAGACCTTTTTCCAGAGATTCGGTCTTAGCGTTGAACGCTTTGCAGAATTCCATGATGTTAACACCCTGCTGACCCAGAGCTGGACCAACCGGTGGACTTGGGTTCGCCATACCAGCTGCAACCTGCAGCTTGACGTAGGCTTGGACTTTCTTAGCCATGATATTTCCTCAATTGGGTTATAGCGCCTGTAAAGGCTCCCCGTGATAACGATTTACACGCTGTTGCCAGCGCATAAAAACAAAAGGCGCGAAATTGTAGTTAAATTTCGCGCCTGCTGCAACAGCTAATTTGTGAGCGGAAAGAGGTTAACCTTTCTCCACCTGACCGAAGTCGAGCTCAACCGGCGTGGCACGTCCAAAGATGGAAACGGATACCGTCAGGCGGCTCTTCTCGTAATCCACATCTTCAACCACACCGTTAAAGTCAGCAAAAGGACCGTCATTAACGCGAACCATTTCACCTGGCTCAAACAGGGTTTTCGGACGAGGCTTGTCGCCGACCTGCTGCAGACGGTTCATGATCGCATCAACTTCTTTATCGCTGATAGGTGCCGGACGGTCAGATGTACCGCCGATGAAACCCATCACGCGTGGGACGCTGCGTACCAGGTGCCAGCTGGCGTCATTCATCACCATCTGAACCAGTACGTATCCCGGGAAAAACTTGCGCTCGCTCTTACGACGCTGGCCACCACGAATTTCAACGACTTCTTCAGTCGGAACCATGACGTCGCCAAACAGCTCTTCCATGTTGTGCAATTTGATATGCTCGCGCAGCGATTGTGCTACGCGGCCTTCAAAACCGGAAAACGCCTGTACGACGTACCAGCGTTTCTTTGGAGCTTCAGACATCTCAGAACCTCAGGCCAGTGATAAACGATACCAGACGGACCAGAATACCATCCAGCCCCCACAAAATCAGTGACATCACGGCAGTAACCGCGGCAACGATTAACGTGGTGTGCAGCGTTTCCTGGCGGGTTGGCCAGATAACCTTACGCATTTCTGTTCTTGCTTCACGAGCAAAAGCCACGGTCGCTTTGCCTTTGGTCGTTAAAAGCGCAATGCCGCCAGCCGCTGCAATCAGTACAACTACGGCTAAAGCACGCAGTGGCAGTGACACATCACGATAGAGGTAGTTACCTACAATCGCTGCAAGCAGCAGTAACACGACCACTACCCACTTTACCGCTTCCAGGCCACGCCCGCTCCCTTGAGCTTCGGTATTCGCACTCATAAACCAACCTGCCACAATAATTCAGAAACTATTCTGCCCCGCAGTGCGAGGCGTCCAAACCGAATGAGCTTTTGGGGCGTAACTCGGTATCCAACGCCGCATAACAGAGCCTGTCTCAGCAATGATTATGATTCAAAAAATCACTGATGAGCCAGGTTCTATGAAACAGCGTGCAAAAAGGGCATCAAATGATGCCCTTTCCGTGTGCATTGCGTCAAACGTTATCGGTAATTATGCGATAACTTTAGCAACAACACCCGCGCCAACGGTACGGCCACCTTCGCGGATTGCGAAGCGCAGACCTTCGTCCATTGCGATTGGGTGGATCAGGGTAACAACCATTTTGATGTTGTCGCCTGGCATGACCATCTCAACGCCTTCTGGCAGCTCTACTGAACCGGTTACGTCAGTTGTACGGAAGTAGAACTGTGGACGATAGCCTTTGAAGAACGGAGTATGGCGGCCACCTTCGTCTTTAGACAGAACGTAAACTTCTGACTCGAACTGGGTGTGCGGCTTGATTGAGCCTGGCTTAGCCAGAACCTGGCCACGCTGGATGTCTTCACGCTTGATACCGCGCAGCAGAACACCACAGTTTTCGCCTGCCTGACCCTGGTCCAGCAGCTTACGGAACATCTCAACACCGGTACAGGTTGATTTCACAGTATCTTTGATACCAACGATTTCAACTTCGTCGCCGACTTTAACGATGCCGCGCTCAACACGACCGGTAACAACGGTACCACGGCCAGAGATTGAGAATACGTCTTCGATTGGCAGCAGGAACGGCATGTCGATCGCACGGACTGGATCCGGGATGTAGTTGTCCAGGTGTTCAGCCAGCTCAACGATTTTTGCTTCCCACTCTGGAACGCCTTCCAGCGCTTTCAGAGCAGAACCACGAACGATTGGGGTGTCATCGCCTGGGAAGTCGTACTGTGACAGCAGGTCACGTACTTCCATCTCTACCAGTTCCAGCAGCTCTTCATCATCAACCATGTCACACTTGTTCAGGAACACGATGATGTAAGGAACGCCAACCTGGCGACCCAGCAGGATGTGCTCACGGGTCTGTGGCATTGGGCCATCAGTCGCAGCAACAACCAGGATCGCGCCGTCCATCTGCGCAGCACCGGTGATCATGTTTTTCACATAGTCGGCGTGGCCTGGGCAGTCAACGTGAGCGTAGTGACGTGCAGCAGTCTCATACTCAACGTGTGCGGTGTTGATGGTGATACCGCGGGCTTTTTCTTCAGGCGTGCTGTCGATCTGATCGAATGCACGAGCCTGGCCGCCGTTGGTTTTAGCCAGTACGGTAGTGATAGCTGCAGTCAGGGTGGTTTTACCGTGGTCAACGTGACCGATGGTGCCCACGTTTACGTGCAGTTTGTTACGTTGAAATTGCTCTTTAGCCATCGCTAGTCCCTCTAAGACACGGATATATCAATGATATCATCACATTAACCAGGCAATGCCTGACTGCAAGGAAGTTACAGAGAAAATCAGGAGGGAGATTAAAGGAAGTGGTGCTGATACCCAGAGTCGAACTGGGGACCTCACCCTTACCAAGGGTGCGCTCTACCAACTGAGCCATATCAGCACATCTGGAGCGGGCAGCGGGAATCGAACCCGCATCATCAGCTTGGAAGGCTGAGGTAATAGCCATTATACGATGCCCGCATCCTGGAACTCGGCTACCTGTTCTTTCTGTAGCTTGCAGATAACAGAGATGTTTCTCTACTATCTACTGCCTGTCAGCGAAGCTGACCGACTTTGACTTCGCTAACGCTCAGTCTGAATTCAGGGTGATAAGTGACTCACCTGACAGATAAACAGGTTGTTTATCTGCGTACCCAACCGCGAGGTTGAGATGGTGGTGGGAGAAGGATTCGAACCTTCGAAGTCTGTGACGGCAGATTTACAGTCTGCTCCCTTTGGCCGCTCGGGAATCCCACCTACTTGATGGTGCCGGCTACCGGAATCGAACTGGTGACCTACTGATTACAAGTCAGTTGCTCTACCAACTGAGCTAAGCCGGCATCAAGTGGAGCGCATTCTAGGAAGGTCGGGCTCTGGATGCAACTAAAAAATCGCTTATTTTTTTCTATCGCTTACTATTTGTGCAAATAATCGCATTTTAGTGTTTTTGTGCAGAATATTTGTGCAATCTGGTCCTGTTTTCATAGGATCAGTCGGCTCGCGCTAATGCCTTAGGCCTCTCTCTGGACCGCTTTTCAGCAGGTAAATGATCTGCAGGGAGTATTTTTATTTCACACGCCTGTACCGAACGATGCTTTTTTGACCTCGCCTGCGCTTTTTTTTCATGTGCAGGCACTTTTCTGTAGAAAGCAGGCCTGTTTTGACATGCGTGTCCCTTATGTCGGTACGACGATGACCAGGCGTGGAGCCTTTCAAAATGACTCTATGCCGTTTGTTCGTTTGCTGAAGTTCTTATGGGACATATTGAATCTGTACCGCCTCAGCCTCTCTCTATGCCCTTATAGCGGCGTTTTGTCATTCAGACGTGTCAGATGTAAAAAGCAGATAAAAGCCGCACATGCGCTGTGATGACCTGCAATATCATAAACAACGATAAAGCAGTAAAAATTAAAGCCACCATGATGTTTTGTGGGTATGCCGACGAAAGCGAGATCACGTTTATCTTTTTACTTCTGTTAAAAGCCATACTGGTGATACCCTCCAGCCCATTGTTCTCACTGATAAACCAGCGATTCGTGATTCACTTCACCTGTGCTGTCCTGCTTATCGGATAACACGCGGTTGATAGCCATGAATTTGCGGTCAGATGCATGCTTATGGATAAAACGACCCCCCTGACAACGCCTTATTTAGAGTTCACTCGTGAGCAATGGGCTGCATTACGTGATTCCGTACCTATGACGCTGTCAGAGGAAGAGATCGCGCAGCTGGAGGGCATCAACGAGGATCTCTCGCTGGAGGAAGTAGCGGAAATTTATCTGCCACTTTCACGTCTGCTTAATTTTTATATAAGTTCTAACGTTCGCCGGCAGGCTGTACTGGAGCAATTTCTGGGCACCAATGGCCAGAAAATCCCCTATATCATCAGTATTGCGGGTAGCGTAGCGGTCGGTAAAAGCACGACTGCGCGTGTCTTGCAGGCTTTGCTCAGCCGCTGGCCTGAACATCGCAAAGTCGAATTGATCACCACTGATGGCTTCCTTCATCCTAATGCCGTGCTGAAAGAGCGTGGATTAATGAAGAAAAAAGGATTCCCGCAATCCTACGATATGCACCGGTTGGTCAATTTCGTCTCCGATTTGAAGTCGGGAGCCAGTCAGGTGACTGCTCCGGTCTATTCACATCTGATTTATGATGTCATCCCTGATGGCGATAAAGTGATACAGCAGCCTGATATTCTGATTCTGGAAGGTCTGAATGTATTACAGAGTGGAATGGACTATCCCCACGATCCCCATCATGTCTTTGTTTCAGACTTCGTCGATTTTTCTATCTATGTTGATGCAGAGGAAGATCTCTTGCAAAGCTGGTATATCAATCGATTCCTGAAATTCCGCCAGGGCGCATTTACCAATCCGGACTCCTATTTCCATCATTACGCCCAGCTTTCAGAAGCAGAAGCGGTTGAAATTGCTGGCAATTTATGGAAAGAGATTAACTGGCTTAACCTGCAGGAAAATATCCTGCCGACGCGCGAACGAGCCAGCCTGATTATGACCAAAAGTGGCGATCACGCAGTCGATAAGGTTCGCTTGCGTAAATAACTGCTGTCATAAAAAAGCCTGCGTTGCTGCAGGCTTTTTTTACTCAGACAGGACGCAGTGATATTTCTCCACCCACCCAGGCTTTTATTTCGCCATCCTGTTCCAGTAACAGGCCACCCTGGCTGTCTACGCCTCGCGCAATACCATGGACCTCACGTTCACCGATAAGCAGCTTAACCGGCCGGTTAATAAAGTTATCCAGCGCAGCCCAGCGTGCGACAAACGGGGTTAATCCCTCCTGCTCAAAGAGCGGCAGAGCTTCGCGCAGACTGTTGATCAGACGTGCCGCAAGCTCATTGCGGTTTACCGTTACCCCGGCCTCCTGCAGGTTAATCCAGCCCTGATTAATCTGTGATGCATCGGCTGTTCGCATCGCCAGGTTAATCCCTGCACCAATCACGATCTGCGCAGCATCGCCGGTTTTACCTGTCAGTTCGACCAGAATACCCGCCAGTTTACGATCGTTAAGGTAAATATCATTGGGCCATTTTACGCGGACATCGTCGGCCCCTAATGAACGTAATGTCTCAGCCATGATAATGCCAATTACCAGGCTCAGGCCCATCGCCGCTGCCGGCCCCTGCTCCAGACGCCAGTACATAGACATATAGAGGTTAGCGCCAAAGGGCGAAAACCACTGACGCCCACGACGGCCGCGACCTGCCTGCTGATATTCCGCAATGCAGGCAGCACCCGACTCCATTTCATGCATACGTTCCAGCAGGTACTGATTTGTGGAATCAATCACCGGGATTACCGAGACGTTACCCTGCGTAACCTGTGAGAGTATCGCCTGCTCATCCAGCAGCTGTATCGGGGCAGAGAGACTGTAACCTTTACCTGTCACGGTATAGACGTCAAGACCCCAGCTTTTTAACGTCTGGATATGCTTATTTATGGCTGCGCGACTCATGCCCAGCGTTTCACCCAGTTGCTCACCGGAATGAAACTCACCATCCGATAAGATATCAACCAGCTTTAGCGGAACATTATGGTCTTTCATGCGATCACCCCGACGGCATTACACTCACCCTGCGCCTGAATAAAGCGCACTTCGGGCTCAAGCCAGACATCAAATTTTTCACCAACCTGAGCGCGTACGGTTTTTGCCAGCGCAACGATATCGCCGGGTGTGGCATTTTCAGCGTTGATCAGCACCAGTGCCTGTTGCTGGTGAACTGCCGCGCCCCCGATGCGATACCCCTTTAGCTGGCACTGCTCGATAAGCCATCCTGCTGCCAGTTTGATTTCACCATTTGGCATCAGATAGTGTGGCATAGCCGGAAAATGCGTCAGTAGTGAGCTGCACTGCGCCTCGGTGACTACAGGATTTTTAAAAAAGCTGCCTACATTACCGGTGACTTTCGGATCGGGTAATTTGCTCTGCCGCATCTGGCATACCGCGTGATAGACATCCCAGGCATTGGCCGTCACCGGATTGAGCGTTTTCAGATCGCCGTAGGTTAATACCGGTTGCCATTGCTTAGGCAATATTATCCCGACTGCGACGATGACATAGCCTGACTGGTAGTGATGTTTAAAAATGCTGTCACGATAGCCAAACTCACAGGCTTCACGATCGAGACGTTCTGTCTGACCACTGTGCAGATTAAGTACATCCACGTATTCGCAGACGTCTTTTAATTCCACGCCATAAGCACCTATGTTCTGAATCGGTGCCGAACCGGTCATACCAGGGATCAACGCCAGATTTTCCAGGCCTGTGATCCCTTTTTCCAGCGTGCTTTTAACCAGCTGATGCCAGTTCTCACCTGCCCCAACGTGCAATTTCCAGCACTCATATTCATCCTGAATTTTGATGCCTTTGATGCGGTTCAGCACCACTGTACCGGCAAAATCTTCCAGGAAGAGGACATTGCTGCCTTCACCGAGCACAAGGAAAGGCGTTTGATCACTCTGGCTGGCCTGCCATGCTGCCAGAATGGCGGCTGGCGTCTCGGCGACGATGCGTTTCTGTGTATGTACTTCAAGCCCAAGCGTATTGTCGGCTTTTAAGGAGGGATGCTGGCTGGACATTTGACGGCCTTTACTGAGTTATCTGGCCGTAGTTTACCGTATCAGAGAGGGGTTCTCAGGCTGTTTTCGGGGGTTATGATGAGGTTTTTCACGATCTGCAGACGTAAAAAAGCCCCGCACTTTCGTGCGGGGCTTCTTCACTTATTTAATG
>NZ_JBLWNV010000025.1:0-28615 GCF_048452805.1 Pantoea sp. K16
CGATGGTAGTGTGGGGTCTCCCCATGCGAGAGTAGGGAACTGCCAGGCATCAAATTCGTTCCTTTTCCCCTGACAAGGAAAATGACAGGAACAGACGGCCATCAGCCAGTTGCTGACAGCTGTGAAAGAATCGGTGGAGCGGTAGTTCAGTTGGTTAGAATACCTGCCTGTCACGCAGGGGGTCGCGGGTTCGAGCCCCGTCCGTTCCGCCACTTAATTGGAAAGCCCTGACTTAACGGTCAGGGCTTTTTCCATTGCAGCAAATTCAACACGGAAAAATACACCGCGCTGATTCTCTTCGATCTCCCGGATCATTTTAACGATCGATAATTCTTTGAATCTGAAGCGATAATCCTGCAATCGATCCCACTCTTCCCAATTGTGTGCGGGCAGATCCCGATCAGGCCTGCCCCTGTAGACATCAGGTACGCCACGGTTGCTCAGCTGTCCACTCACTCAGAAAATCGATAAAAGCGCGCACACGCTGGCTTACGCCAATATCACTGTAGTAAACAGCATGGAAGGGCATCTCGACCGGCAGACGCTGATCGGCCAACACTTCCACCAGTTTTCCCTCAGCAACTTCACGATCGATCATATAGTCCGACAGGCAGGCAATACCATTACCGGTAAGACAGAGCTGCTTAATCGTCTCTCCGCTGTTAGAGGAGATAGCCCAGCTAATATCATAGAGTTCGCCGCTTTCACGGGAGACGGGCCAGCTATTGAGTCGTGGGGAATCATCAAAGCCGAGACAGTGGTGGTTATCCAGCTCAGCCACCGTTTGCGGTGTCCCATGCTCACGGAGATAGGCGGGTGAAGCAACCATCTTGCGAAAGCTCCTGAACAGCAGCCGGGCGCGCAGCGTTGAGTCGGTGAGATTGCCGGCGCGAATGGCGATATCCACTTTCCGCTCAATCAGATTGATAAAACTCTCTGAGGAGATCAAAGAAAGAGTCACGTCAGGATAGCGCAGACGAAAGGGTTTAATCATCGGCATCAGCAAATGCAGAATCACCGGCGTCGCGGCATCAACGCGCAGTAGTCCTTTAGGCGCCTGTAAACTCTCGATCAAATCGCTTTCTGCCGTGGTCATCTCCTGCAAAAAACGTTGAACATGGCGAAAATAGCGTTCGCCCTCCTGCGTAAGCGCCAGCTGCCGTGTTGTGCGGGTCAGCAGGGCAATACCCAGCTTGCTCTCCAGCTTTTTAACTGTCCTGCTGACGGCAGAGTTAGCCATCTTCAGCTGTTCAGCAGCGCGACTGAAACTTCCACTTTCTACTACGCTGACAAACACTTTTAGTTCATCAGAAGATGCCTTCATTCTTCCTCCCTGCAGTCACATGGCCATTAAGCCAGTTTATGACTGATAATGCTGTTATAACCAGTACAGGAGCCGTTAACGATGACATCGGGGATGTCACCGCCTGATCTGCCTCGTTTTGCTTAGCGAACTTAAAAGGGCTGCTTTATTCTGGAAAAGGTGATGAATTCTGACATTCACCTGCATCCATTGAAACCCCGGTCTAAAATCCCTATAACAGACAGGTGTTAACTGTATTTTGAATCATCAGCCAGGCGGGAAAGTGCGCAAAAAAACTTATGCAATGCGATATGTAGCAGGACAACCAGTGGAACAGATCTTTCCACCTGGCGCGATGCTCCATCTCGGTCAGGCACTGCCACCCGGCGCCCCCTTGCCCGCGCACCCAAACCTCAAAGTTCTGGTGTGGAACATCTTTAAGCAGCAACGCGCAGACTGGATGTCGGTACTGGAAGGATTTGGTAAAGATGCGCACCTGGTATTACTGCAGGAAGCGCAGACCACACCAGAACTGGTGGAGTTTGCCACCAGTAATTATCTTGCTGCCGATCAGGTACCTGCCTTTGTGCTACCTCAGCATCCCTCTGGGGTGATGACGCTCGCCTCTGCGCACCCGGTCTATTGCTGCCCGTTGCGTGAGCGTGAGCCTCTGCTGAGGCTGTCAAAATCGGCACTGGTCACGGCGTATCCGCTGCCCACGGGGGAAATGCTGATGGTCGTGAACATCCATGCGGTAAATTTCAGCCTGGGCGTCGACGTCTACAGTAAACAGCTGGGGCCAATCGGGGAGCAGATCATGCATCACCAGGGGCCGGTGATTATGGCCGGGGATTTCAATGCCTGGAGCCGTCAGCGTATCAATGCCCTCTACCGTTTTGCACAGCGAATGAAGCTGGAAGAGGTAATGTTTACTGCCGATCACCGCCGTAAAGCCTTTGGTCGCCCGCTGGATTTCGTCTTCTATCGCGATCTCAGGGTGAGTGAGGCATCCGTACTGGTGACGCGCGCGTCCGACCATAACCCCTTACTGGTGGAGTTCAGTTCAGGAAGCTAGTCCGGTGCATTAAGCGAGCCTGCAGAAGGGGGAGGGAAGTCCGGCAGATGAGTAAACGGTGGCGGATGAATAAAAGAAAAAGGCTGACAAATGTCAGCCTTTTCAACGTATCAGGTATCAGGTGTTGCGTTATTATTCACAAACAGCGTTAAGTTATCGCCGGGTTGAATATCTTTCGCACTGTCCAGCACACTGTTCCAGCGCATCACGTCTTTGATGTTAACGCCGTGATGACGGGCAATACTGTCAAGAGAATCACCCTTACGAACACGATAGGTGATGCTGTTGCCGTTATCAGCCAGTCGGGTGCCATTCGAACCAATGGTCAGAGTCTGACCCGGTCGGATATCAGCACCGCGCAGGTTGTTATCCTGCTTCAGTGTCGAGACGCTAACGCCAAGTTTTGAGGCGATACCAGAGAGCGTATCACCCCGTCGCACTTTGTACCCGCCACTCGCACTGGCTTTCGCAAGCTGAGTAGGCTGTACCGCTGCGATGTCACCGGAAGCCAGTGAGTTACGCAGTTTCGCGACGTTCGACTTCGGCACCATAATATAGTGTGGGCCGTTTGGCGCTGTTGCACCGCCTTTATAACCGGTATTGAAGCTCTTCAGTTTCGTGAGCGACATACCCGCCATTTCGGCAGCCTGCGTCAGCTGTATCTGCTGACCCACTTCCACTCGCGCCAGAGCACGACTTTCATTAGGTGTCGGCAGTTTGATACCGTAACGCTTGTTATTTTTGAGCAGTTCACTCAGAGCTAACATTTTAGGCACATACACGGTCGTTTCGCGTGGCAGCGATAAATGCCAGAAGTCAGTCGGCTTACCGCGCGCCTTGTTCTGCTTTATCGCTTTGAGTACACGTCCTTCACCACTGTTGTACGCTGCGATGGTTAATAACCAGTCGCCGTCAAACATGGTGTTAAGACGCTGCATCATATCCAGCGCAACTTTCGTGGATGCGACCACATCGCGTCGCCCATCGTAATACTGGTTCTGTTTCAAACCATAGTTTCGACCTGTTGCAGCAACAATCTGCCAGATACCAGCGGCATTGGCGGATGAAGTTGCCCGGGGGTCAAAAGCGCTCTCCACTATGGGTAGCAGTACCAGTTCCATCGGCATTTTACGTTTCTGTATCTGCTCGACTATCCAGTACATGTACGGCTCTGCCCGTAATGTTACATCGTGGAGATAGCTCTTATTTTTTAAAAATTTACTTTTTTGTTCGCGGATTGCCGGGTTTTCCGGAATCCCCATCTTCAACTCGTCACTAATGAAACTCCAGAGATCTGCGTCTGCTGCGAGGCCAGTTCCATCTTCCTGCCATCGCGGCGACAAAAACTCGTCTCCGTACTTTCCATTTTCACCTTGACCAGCTGAAGACAGACTCTGTGCATGCTGTACCGGGATATTGGCATCGTTCCTGGACGCCTGACATCCTACCAGCAAGACTGAGGCGAGTAAGATCGCTTTAGCCTTCATGTGTGTGTCAATAGTTCGCTTAAAAGACGAGCAACTATACGTGACGACTTTTCACAACACAACCCGAAAAATCAAAAAGCGTCTTTCTTCTCGCGTAGAACGGCAAATGAACGCCATACGGGTTCATCAGTAACGTTAACGTTTAATGCCCTTTGTAAATCAACGTCTTGCGTGCGAAGAAATAAATTTATTGTCCGTTCGTGCGCCAGTTTTGTGGGCAAACTAATGCCATTTTCAGCGCGTAAGTCCTTAATTTTCTGATATTCGGCCGTTATTTGTGGGTCATGGGGCAGAATAGCCGCAGCAAACTTCAGATTGGATAAAGTATATTCATGTGCGCAGCAGACTAATGTTTCACCTGGAAGCTGGTTAAGCTTTTGAAAGGAATCATACATCTGCTCTGCCGTGCCCTCAAAAAGGCGCCCGCAGCCGCCCGAAAAGAGTGTGTCACCACAGAAAAGATAAGGTGAGCTGTAATATGAGATATGTCCTAAAGTGTGACCAGGGGTGTGGATTACCTCAAACGTCAGGCCCAGTACCGTGACCTTATCGCCTTCGCTGACTATGCTTCTGGCCCCTTTAGCCGCAGTTTCCTGGGGACCATAGACCTCAAGCTGAGGGAAATGCTCGCACAGTGTTTTCACTCCGCCCGTGTGGTCGTTATGGTGGTGAGTCAGCAGAATAGCGACCGGCTGCCAGCCGTTGGAGGCCATTTTTTCTAACACCGGTTGGGCTTCGCCGGGATCGACAATCAGGCATTTACCGTCATCATCAGTCAGCGTCCAGATGTAGTTGTCCTGCAACGCAGGAATACTGGTAAGATTCATCATCACCTCTCGCAGGTCGTAGGAAAAGGAAGAGCGTAAAGCATGAAGCCCGCTAAATCACGCCAGATTCTGAACGCACCGCTGTCATGGCGCGATATGCCGTGGGGAGATTATTTCCGCGACGCGCTAACGCAGCAGCTTCAGCCTTACCTTGGAAAGCTTTATGGCTTTCATATGCTTAAGCTTGGCAACCTCAGCGCAGAAATCAACACCGAAAACTGTGCTATTTCACATCAGGTCAATGTTGGCAGGGAAGGTGATCTGTTACAGGTGCTGGCTGACCCGATGCAACTGCCGTTTGAGTCGAAGTCGATCGATGCCTGTTTGCTGGCCCATACGCTCGCCTGGAGCCAGGATCCTCACCGGGTGTTACGTGAAGTAGATAGGGTGTTAATTGATGATGGCTGGATGATTATCAGCGGCTTCAATCCATTCAGCCTGCTCGGCGTGAGTAAGATGGTGCCGGGCCTGAACCGCAAAGCCCCCTGGAGCGGACGGATGTTCAGCCAGGTGCGGTTAGTCGACTGGCTGGGACTGTTGAATTATGAGGTGGTCTATCGCACCCGCTTTCAGGTGCTGCCGTGGCATCGGCAGGGCGGAAAACTGATCAGCGCCCACTTACCGGCGCTGGGCTGTCTGAATATTGTGGTGGCACGTAAACGCACCTTCCCGCTGCTGCCGACCCGGGCTAAGAAGAGTATGAGCACCAGCAAGATCCGCCAGACGGTCAATGCCACACGCCAGTTCCGGCAGGCAGAGGATCAGGATTCGGTTTTATAACCGATATCCTCAAAAGCGGGATTTTCAGCTGCGCTGCGGGCCAGCACGTCGCAGCGCTCATTTTCCGGATGTCCGGCATGGCCTTTAACCCACTCCCACTGAATCTTATGGGTGCTGAGTGCTAAGTCGAGACGCTGCCAGAGATCGACATTCTTCACCGGCTTTTTGTCGGCGGTTTTCCAGCCACGCTTTTTCCAGTTATGGATCCAGCTGGTAATTCCCTGACGCACATACTGACTGTCGGTACTGAGCACCACATCGCACGGCTGAGTCAGCGCTTCCAGTGAGACAATCGCCGCCATCAGCTCCATCCGGTTATTGGTGGTAAGGTGATAGCCCGCGCTGAAGGTTTTCTCATGCTGACCGTAGCGTAAAATCGCCCCATAACCGCCGGGGCCGGGATTTCCAAGACAGGATCCATCGGTGAATATTTCTACCTGTTTGCGCATCTCTGGTAGACTTCCTCTCAAAAATGCTAAGTCTGACATAAAACGGGTCTTATGAGCACTGCAAATAACCGCCAGATCGTTCTCGATACTGAAACCACCGGCATGAACATGATCGGGGTACATTATGAGGGGCACCGCATCATTGAGATTGGTGCGGTAGAGGTGATTAACCGTCGCCTGACCGGTAACAATTTCCATATGTATCTCAAGCCCGATCGGCTGGTCGATCCCGAAGCCTTTGGCGTACACGGCATTGCCGATGAGTTCCTGGCCGACAAGCCTGCATTCAGCGAGATTGCCGATGAGTTTCTCGACTACATTCGCGGTGCTGAATTAGTGATCCATAACGCCCCGTTTGATATCGGCTTTATGGACTACGAGTTTGCAAAGCTGAACCGCGGCATTGAGAAAACCGAAACCTTCTGCAAAATCACCGACAGTCTGGCGCTGGCGCGCCGTATGTTTCCCGGCAAGCGCAACAGCCTTGATGCGCTTTGCTCGCGTTACGAAATAGACAACAGCAAACGAACCCTGCACGGCGCACTGCTGGATGCCGAGATTCTGGCTGAAGTCTTCCTGACGATGACCGGCGGACAGACGTCACTCTCCTTTTTATCGGAAAGTGAAAGCGCCCGACAGGCGCAGGGAGAGAGCATCCAGCGCATCGTGCGTCCCACCTCTGCACTGCGCGTGGTCACGGCCAGCGATGAAGAAGTGGTTGCCCATGAGTCACGTCTGGATCTGGTGATGAAAAAGGGTGGCAGCTGCCTGTGGCGCGGCTGAATTACGCATTTTTGTGGATAAAATCAACGGCAAGCTGAAAAAAACAGCAAACGATTTGTTCGCCTGGAAAAAGCGTTGACGTCGCAACAGGCTGCCATTACTATGCGCCTCGTTCCCGACGGGGAACAAAGCGCGGAGCGGTAGTTCAGTTGGTTAGAATACCTGCCTGTCACGCAGGGGGTCGCGGGTTCGAGCCCCGTCCGTTCCGCCAATCTCTTTAAAAAAGCCGATTCAGAAATGAATCGGCTTTTTGCTGTCTGCTATTCAGCGGCGGCCTGGTTCTTCTGCGGCATCACCTCGCCTTGCCAGCGGGCGACATCCTCCGCCTCACGATCTTCACGGGCGATAAAGCGATAGCAGCCTGCCGCCAGACCGGCACCAATAAACCAGCTGAAGTTCGCCACCTGATGCAGGGAAGGGATAAAGCTAATCACCAGGCAAATCGCCACCGATGGCAGCAGCGCGCCAATCGCTTTAGGGTTAAAGCCACCGCGATACCAGTAACGGCCTGCTGGCGTATCGTTAAACAGATCGTCGACCGAGATACGTCCACGTTTAATCAGATAGAAATCGGTCAGCAGAATCCCGAACAGCGGCCCGATAAACGATCCCAGCACATCCAGCGTATAGTGAATCAGCTCAGGAGACTGGAACAGATTCCACGGCGTTAACAGCACCGACCCCACCGCGGCGATCATCCCGCCGGTACGGAAACTGATTTTCTGCGGTGAACAGTTGGAGAAGTCAAAAGCGGGCGAGACGAAGTTCGCCACGATATTGATGCCGATGGTAGCGGTAATCATGGTCAGCAATCCAATCGCGACCGCCAGATCGTTGCCGACCATGCTCACGGTTTCGATGGGATCGGTAATCATTTTGCCAAACAGCGACTGGGTGCCCGACACAATCACTACGGTCACCACCGAGAACAGCAGAAAGTTAAACGGCAGTCCCCAGCGGTTGCCGCGACGGATCTCTGACATGCTTTTGCCGTAGCGTGAGAAGTCACCGAAGTTCAGCAGCGGCCCGGAGAAGTAAGAGACCACCAGCGCCGTCGCCGTAATCATCTGCCACGTCTGCTCGCCTGCGGTAAGCGATTTGCTGGCGAGGGTAAACGAAATCCCATCGAAACCGGTCTTGTATACAATCCAGCCCGCCAGCGCCACCATCACCACATAGACCGCCGGTCCGGCGACATCAATAAACCGTTTGATGGCGTTCATGCCATGCCAGAACACCATCGCCTGCAGTAACCACATAATGCCGAAGCAGCACCAGCCCAGCAGCGACAGACCAAGCCAGTGCGGCACGGTCATCGACGTCAGCGACGGCGCGAACTTCAGCAGCACCAGCATCAGCGCATTCGCCGCCAGATAGGTCTGGATGCCATACCAGGCGAACGCGATCAGACCGCGTATCACTGCCGGGATATTGGCACCAAACACCCCAAACGCCTGACGGCAGATCACCGCATAGGGGACGCCCGCCATCTGACTCGGTTTCGCCACCAGATTCGCACAGATCTGCACGATGCAGATCCCCGCCAGCAGGCAGAGCAGCACCTGCCAGCTGGCTAATCCCAGCGTGAAGAAGCTGGCGGCCACCACATAGCCGCCCATGCTGTGCACATCCGACATCCAGAAAGAAAAAATGTTGTACCACGACCAGTTCTGATCGCGAGTCGGTGCCAGGTCGTCGTTACAGAGTCGTGGGCTGTAACGGGCGTTGGCTTCAGAGGCCGTGCTGGCCACCGTTGATTGATTTGGCATGAAACCTGCTCCTCTACCCGAGAGTGGAATGAATAATCTGGTAAAGCGGTATTGCAGGATCCAGGCCAGATCTCTTTTCTTGTATACAATATTTATTTTTCACGTATACGATATGTGGCGTACAGCAAGCGACCGGAGCGGGTAATGACGAGTAAAACAGGACAGCGAGACGCCACCAGGCTGCAGGATAAAGATGAAGGGATTTACCAGGCGTTGATGAACGCCATTGTTGAGCATCAGCTGCCGCCGGGCAGTAAACTGCCGGAAGAGGTCCTTTCCGGGGTCTTTGGCGTGAGCCGCACCGGCATCCGCAAAGTGCTGCAACGCCTCGCGGCGGTGCAAATGGTCACTCTGACGCCCAAACGTGGTGCGCAGGTCTCCACACCCGGCGTTGAAGAGGCGCGGGATATCTTCTCAACCCGCAGTTTAATGGAGTGCGCTAATCTGCCAGCGGTCCTGGCCCATCTGCAGCCCCCGCATCTGGTGGCGCTGGAGCAGCTCATCGCGCAGGAGAACCAGGCGCACGCCGATCATGATGGCCCGGCAGCCATTCGGCTGTCAGCGGCCTTTCATATTCAGTTGCAGGCGATCTCCGGGAATCAGGTGCTCACTGGCATGGTGACCAGCCTGACGCAGCGCTCATCACTGGTGATTGCCGCCTATGGCGCACCCTGGCAGCGTGGCTGCCGCTGTGACGATCATGCGAATCTGCTTCAGTTACTGCGCGCGCGTGCGCTGCAGCCGCTGACGCAGGCGCTACAGCATCACTTCGAGCACATCGTCTCCAGCCTGCACTTTGAGCGCAGCGGGGAAACGCTGCCCGACTTTTCCCGACTGTTTGCCGCAGGCTCTGGAGCTGCCTCATGAGCCTGATTCAGGTTATTAACCCTAATACCAGCCTGGCGATGACCGAAACTATCGGTCAGGCCGCGCGTGCGGTCGCCGCACCGGGCACCGAAATTCTGGCTGTTTCGCCGTCGCAGGGCGTGCCTTCCATTGAAGGGCACTTCGATGAGGCGATCGCCGCCATCGGCGTACTGGAGCAGATTAAACTGGGCAGAGCGCAGGGCGTCAGCGGCCACGTCATTGCCTGCTTTGGTGATCCGGGTTTGCTGGCGGCACGCGAGCTGGCCAGCGGACCGGTGATCGGCATTGCGGAAGCGGCGATGCATACCGCCACGCTGCTGGCGACGCGTTTCTCCATTGTCACCACGCTGCCGCGCACCCTGGTGATTGCGCGTCATCTGCTGCAGCAGTATGGCTTTACCCATCACTGTGCCGCGCTGCATGCCATCGATCTGCCGGTACTGGCGCTGGAAGATGGCAGCGGCCTGGCGCAGGAAAAAGTGCGGCAGCGCTGCATTCAGGCGAAGCGGGAAGATGGCAGCGGGGCGATTGTGCTGGGCTGTGGCGGAATGGCGACGCTGGCCGGGGAGCTGACCCGGGAGCTCGGCCTGCCGGTGATCGATGGCGTCAGCGCGGCGGTAAAGATGGTGGAGTCGCTGGTGGCGCTTGGTTTTGGCACCAGCAAACATGGTGATCTGGCCTGGCCTTTGCAGAAACCTCTCTCAGGTGCGTTTCAGCATCTAAACTAACGGAACTTTCCCGAATCAAAACAGGTGGAGTGATGACTGACGCTGCAGAGAAGAAAGAGTACAGCTTTAACAAAAACTATCCGCGCGATTTAATCGGTTATGGCGCTCATCCGCCGCACGCCGCCTGGCCCAACAACGCCCGTGTGGCGGTGCAGTTTGTTCTGAACTACGAAGAGGGCGCAGAAAACAGCGTGCTGCACGGCGACACCGGCTCAGAGCAGTTCCTCTCCGACATCATCGGGGCAGCCAGCTATCCCGATCGCCACATGTCGATGGAGTCGCTGTATGAGTACGGCTCACGCGCCGGTTTCTGGCGTATCCACAACGAATTCCAGAAACGCGGTCTGCCGTTAACGGTTTTCGGCGTGGCGATGGCGCTGGCGCGTCATCCGGAAGTCGTCGAAGCGATTAAACAGGCTGACTACGATGTGGTCAGTCACGGCTGGCGCTGGATCCACTATCAGGGCATGGATGCAAAAACCGAACGCCAGCATATGCAGCAGGCGGTCGATGTGCTGGTTGATCTGTTTGGTAAAGCGCCGACCGGCTGGTACACCGGCCGCGACAGCCCGAATACCCGGCGGCTGGTGGTGGAGCAGGGCGGTTTTAGCTATGACAGTGACTACTACGGCGACGATCTGCCTTTCTGGACCCAGGTCACCTGTCAGGATGGAACGGTTAAACCGCACCTGATTATCCCCTATACCCTGGAGTGCAATGACATGCGCTTTGCCTCGCCGCAGGGATTTAATACCGCGGAACAGTTCTTTACCTATTTGCGCGACAGCTTCGATGTGCTGTATGAAGAGGGCGAAACCGCACCGAAGATGATGTCGATCGGTATGCATTGCCGCCTGCTGGGTCGTCCTGGCAAATTCCGCGCGCTGCAGAATTTTCTCGATCACATCCAGCAGCATGAGGATGTCTGGATCTGCACCCGTCAGCAGATCGCTGACCACTGGATCAACACGCACCCGGCACCTTAAGCCGGTTCCGGCGCTCGCCCCGCGTTGATCGGGCGAAGCGCCGGACGATGTCAGCCCATCAGGCTGACCTGCGCCGCCACGATGCACCAGCCGTGGGGCATGCGTACCCAGGTCTGCTGCTGACGGCCAATTTTATCGCTGCCGGTGCGGGTAAATTCGGTGCTGCAGACCGCATAATCCTCGCCAAAGGTGGTGATCACGGTGTTTCGCAGCGTCCGGTTCAGCCCGGCTGAAGGACGCGCGGCGCGGAAGGCCCGAATCTCATCAATGCCATACAGATTCTCACCCGCGCCGAGGCGCACGGTTCGCGGGTCGTGCCAGAACAACGCATCCAGTTCAGCCACGTCATTGCTGACCAGCGCCTGCTCGTAGCGGTAAAACTGCGCCGTCACCTCGGTGACCACCTGCGGTAAATTAATCTCTCTGTTCATCAGGCTCCAGCCATATTGATTTGCGGTATCGTAATGCCGCGTTGTTCCAGTGCCCAGGCGGCACGTAACACCGCCTCTTCATTAAACGGACGGGCGATAAGCTGTAATCCAATCGGCAGACCGCTTCGGGTCGCCAGCGGCACGGTACAGACCGGCAATCCCAGGAAGGAGATCGGCTGCGTCAGCATACCCATGCTCGCCTTAGCGGGCAGCGATTCCCCCTGAATCGACAGGGTCTGCTGACCGATGGTGATCGCGCTGCAGGGTGTCGCCGGCGCTATCAGCACATCAAACCGATCAAAAAGCGGCAACACCTGCTGCTGGAAATGGCGGCGGAAACGCTGCGCCTGCACGTACCAGGCACCTGGCATCATGGCACCGGCCAGCAGACGCTCGCGTGAATTGGGTTCAAACTGCTCAGGCGTCTGGCGCAGGGCGGGCAGATAGTGATTGCCGCCTTCTGCCGCGGTCATGATAAACGCCGCCGAGCGTGCCAGCTCAGCGTCCGGCATCAGCACCTCTTCCTGTGCATCAAGTGCTGCCGCGACCACCGCGACGGCAGCGCGGGCATCCTCATCGCACCAGCGGGCAAAAAAGCCACCCAGTACGCCGCAGCGCAAGGCTTCGCTGCCCTGTGACAGCCCCGGTAGCGTCGCGGCCAGCGGGCGATCGGCCTGAAACGCATCGGTGTGGTCTGCGCCCTGCAACAGATCATATACCAGCGCCAGGTCTTCAACCCGCCGCGCCAGAGGACCGATGTGATCGAGGCTGGCGACAAACGGATGGCTGCCGCTGCGTGACAACCGGCCAAAGGTCGGCTTAAGACCAAAAATACCGCACAGCGACGCGGGCACCCGAATCGAGCCGTTGGTGTCGGTGCCCAGCGAAAAGTGGACCAGACCGGCGGCCACGGCAGCCGCCGAACCGCCTGACGAGCCGCCAGCCACGCGGCTGAGATCGTGCGGATTGTGCGTCGCGCCGTAGTGGCTGTTTTCGGTGGTAAAACCATACGCGTAGGCATCCATGTTCAGCATGCCAGACAGCAGCGCACCAGAGCGACGCAGTTTATCGACAGCAAACGCATCTGCACGTGCCGCTGGCCGGTCGCTGAACAGGCTGGCACCGGCCAGGGTAGTGTGACCCGCCACATCAAACAGGTTTTTTACCGCATACGGGATGCCCGCCAGCGGTGGCAGGGTTTCGCCGCGCTGCCGCTGCGCATCAACATCCGCCGCTTCTTTTAACATGCGCGGCCCGGTCACTTCCGTCCAGGCATTCAGCGCCGGATTGTGCTGCTCAACCGCCTGCAGCGTGCGCTTTGCCACTTCCAGCGCACTGATTTCACCCTGCTGAATCGCCCGCTGCAGGGTCTGAATCGAAACGTCACCTAATCTCATGCCTGGTATACTCCTGCCACTTCAAGCCGGTCATCCAGCGGAAACGTCATCAGCGGCGCGGCCATCTCCGCGATACGCGACAGCTGGATCAGCAGTTCAGCGCGGCGGGCGTCATCCAGTTCCAGTTGCAGTATCTGCTCCATATGGCCGATGTAGCTGGCCCAGTCGTGTTGATTCATGATTCGCTCCTGTTAAAAACCGGCGGCGCTGCCGTTACTGCGTGGATCGCTTGCGCCCTCAAACATGCCGTTGCTGTGGCGCACAATGGCGCCCGCATGGCCCACGGATTCGCTGAAGTCCGGCAGCAGCTCCACCTCATGTCCCCACAGACGCAGCATCAATACCGTTTCGTCGTCAAAACGACCTTCCAGTTTCAGCGAGTCTGATGATTGCCCCCAGGTCCGGCCCAGCAGCCAGCGCGGCGCACTGACCGCCTGTTGTAACGGCAAGCCCTGAATCACATGGCGGGTAAAAATCGCCGCCTGAGTCTGCGGCTGTCCATCCCCACCCATCGCGCCATACACCAGCGTCCGGCCATCTTTCAGCCGTGCGGCGGCGGGATTCAGGGTATGAAACGGTTGCTTACCGGGTGCCAGGGCCAGCAGATGGTCAGGATCGAGGCTGAAAGCGGCGCCGCGGTTCTGCCAGGTGATACCCGTGCCGGGCAGCACCACACCACTGCCAAATTCGTGATAAATGCTCTGAATAAAGGAGACGGCCAGGCCGCTGCTGTCCATCACGCCCATCCAGACCGTATCGCCCGGCCCGCGTCCGTTTCCCCATGCCGCCGCCTCTCCATCGGTGATCTGGCTGGCGAGTGTGGCAAGGTGATCGCTGTCCAGCAGCGCCTGCAAATCTTCCGTGACGTGACGTGGATCGGTGATGTGTTTGTCGCGCAGTGCAAACGCTTTTTTGGTGGCTTCCACGATACGGTGCACCGTCTGCGCATCGTCAGCCTCCGCCATCTCCAGCCGATCGGTGATGCCCAGGATCGCCAGCGACACCATGCCCTGCGTTGGCGGGGTGATATTCCAGATGTCACCTTCGCTGTGGGAGAGATGCAGCGGCGTCGTGCGGCGGGCGCGATGCTGCTGCAGATCGGCCAGCGTCACCGGCATGCCCAGCGTGGCCATCTCATCGGCCATATGGTGAGCCAGCGTGCCGCGATAAAAGCTGTCGAGCCCCTCTTCAGTAAGCTGGCTCAGGGTGTTAGCCAGGGCAGGCTGGGTAAAACGGCTGCCTGGCTGCGGCACGTTGCCGTCAGGCATAAAGGTGGCGCTGAAGCCGGGCTGATGCTGCAATTCACTGCGGAACGTCGCGGTGGCGGCGCTCTGTGAGGCAGTCACCGGAATACCGTCAGCGGCGTAGCGAATCGCATCGCGCAGCAGACGTGCCAGCGGCAGCGGTGGGGTGCCCATCTCAGCCGAGAGATTCAGTGCCTCCTGCCAGCCGCTGACCGTACCGGCCACGGTCAGCGCCGCTTTCGGCCCGCGATGCGGAATCTTAGGGTGATCGGCGTAGAAATCGTGATGAGCCAGCGAACCGGCTGCGCCGCTGGCGTCGATAGCGACAGGATCGCCGCCGGGCGGCAGAATCAGCCAGAAACCATCACCGCCCAGTCCATTCATATGCGGGTAGACCACGGCGATGGTCGCGGCAGCGGCCACCATCGCTTCAATGGCATTACCGCCATCACGCAGTACCGCGAGCGCGCTTTCACTCGCCAGATGGTGTGGCGTCACCGCCATCCCCTGCGGGGCCATATTGCTTTGAATCATCTTTTTCTCGTTATCCGGGTGACAGAACCGATAACAAAGCAAGAGCTGTTCCAGTTTTCACCCTGAGCTGACAATGCGCCGGTTAACCTGGCGCAAATTGTGCTAGCTTCTGCTGAAACAAAAGTTACAGGACGGGTTATGAAACAGCTTGATGAACGACTCAGGAGTCACTATCCCCAGCTCTCCCCGCAGGAGCAGCGTATTGCCGACTTCGTGTTTGACCACTTCGATGACCTGATCAGCTACAACAGTGCCGAGCTGGCGCGGCTCAGTGGCGTGTCGAAAGCCACGGTCAGCCGGCTGTTTAAGCGTCTGGGCTATGAAAAATACAAGGATATGCGTGATGAGTTACGCATCCTGCGCCAGAGCGGCATGCCGCTGACCGATAATCGTGATGCGGTGCAGGGCAATACGCTGCTGGCGCGACACTACAAGCAGGAGATGGCTAACCTGACGCAGTGGGTGAACAGTCTGGATGCCCGGCACTTTAATGAGGTTATCCAGCAGCTGGCGCAGGCAAAACGCGTCTTTATCATCGGCATGCGCAACGCCTATCCGGTGGCACTGCATCTGCGACAGCAGCTGGTGCAGGCGCGTTCGCAGGTACATATCCTGCCGCAGCCGGGCCAGACGCTGGCTGAGGAGCTGGTGGATATTACGCCGGAGGATATGGTGGTCGTGATGGCCTTCCGTCGTCGTCCCCGCATCATTCGCCCGCTGATGCAGCAGTTGCAGGCGGCCGGTATCCCGCTGCTGGCGCTGTGTGAGCCGCAGGCGCAGACGGTGATTGCGCTGGCGCGCTGGCAGCTCTGTACGCCGCTGGACAGCGTTTCCGCCTTCGACAGTTATGGCTCCGCCATGAGTCTGGTTAACCTGATTGCCAATGCACTGCTACATGAAATGCTGGCACAGGGACGTCAGCGCATTCATCAGATCGCCGACCTTTACCAGCAGTTTGACGAGCTGGAGCACCGCTAAAAGGCACCGTTTTGGTGCTTTGCCCCATTTCAGAACAGACCTTCCCCCGGCGTAGTCGTCCCGATTACGCCAGATTTCAGCTGAATGCTTTGCCGCTTAACCCTTTTTCTGTGGCCGTCCGGATTGGCACATTAGTTGCAGATTGCATCTCAAAGAATCTTTTGTTTCACGTTAATCTCACCGGGGTGCATAATGAAAAAAGTTTTGATGGCGGTTGCGACAGCGGCATTACTGATGGCACAAGCGGGAAGCGCGCTGGCCGATCAACTGCAGGACATCCAGAAACGCGGCGTCATTCGCATCGCCGTGCCGCAGGATTTCCCGCCGTTTGGCTCGGTTGGCACCGATCTGCAGCCGCAGGGGTATGACATCGACACGGCCAGATACCTGGCAAAGCAGATGAAACTTAAGTTGCAGCTGGTTCCGGTCAGCAGTGCCAACCGCGTGCCGTATCTGCAAACCGACAAGGTCGACCTGGTTATCTCCAGCATGGGTAAAAATGCCGAGCGGGAAAAAGTGATCGACTTCACCCGCGCCTATGCGCCGTTCTTCCTGGGCGTATTCGGGCCGAAAGGCGATGAAATCAAAGCGGCGTCTGCCCTGAGCGGCAAATCGATTGGCGTAACACGCGGTGCGGTAGAGGACATGGTGCTCAGTGACGTTGCGCCGAAAGATGCACAGGTGAAACGCTACGAAGATAACAACACTACCTTGTCTGCGTATCTCTCCGGTCAGGTGCAGTATGTGGCGACCGGCAACCTGGTGGTCGCCGCCATTGCCCGCCAGAATCCGGCCAAAGCGCCGGTGGCGCAGTTTATGCTGAAAGATTCTCCCTGCTATATCGGCCTGAAGAAAGATCAGCCCGCACTGAAAGCGAAAGTAAATGCGCTGATTGAGCAGGGCATCAAAGATGGCACCCTGAATAAACTGTCAGAAGAGTGGCTGAAAGCGCCGCTGCCCGCCAACCTCGGCGCCTGAGGAAAGATTCATGACCGGGCAACTTAACTTTCCCGCCCTGTGGCCCTACTGGCCGGAGCTGCTCTCCGGTCTTTGGGTCACCATTCAGCTGACGGTGCTGGCGACTACCGGTGGTGTGGCGCTCGGCATTGCGGGCGCGGCGCTGCGCAGTGGCAGACCCAGCTGGATGAGCCGCCTGTGGGGCATCTATGTCGAGCTGATCCGCAACACGCCGTTTGTGGTGCAACTGTTCTTTATCGTTTTCGGTCTGCCTGCGCTGGGGCTGAAACTCACTGCTGGCGAGGCGGCGCTGTTGGCGATGCTGATCAACCTCGGGGCATATAGCACCGAGATTATTCGTGCCGGAATACAGGTGACACCCAAAGGGCAGTGGGAAGCGGGACGGGTGCTGGGATTAACCCGCAGCCAGACGTTTCTGCGGGTGGTGTTGCCGCCCGCGCTGCAGCGCATTTATCCGGCGCTGGTGAGTCAGTGCATCATCGTGATGCTGGGTTCGTCGGTGGTGTCGCAGGTCTCCTACGAGGAGCTGACCTTCGCCGCCAACCTGATCCAGTCGCGCACCTTCTTAAGTTTTGAGGTCTATCTGGTGACCACGCTGATCTACCTGGCGTTGTCGATTGCAATGCGCCATCTGCTGCTGGCGATTGGCCGTAAATGGTTTGGAGTGCAGCCATCATGATGACGACCTTTACCGACTGGGACATCCTGCGCAACCTGCTGCTGGCGGCACGCTGGACCCTGTTGCTGTCGCTGGTGGCCTTTGTCGGCGGCACGCTGGTGACGCTGCCGCTGCTGTTTATGCGCCTGCTGCAACGCAAATGGTTAACGCGGCTGGTACGCGGTTACACCGCGCTGTTTCAGGGCACGCCGCTGCTAATGCAGCTGTTCCTGGCGTTTTTCGGCGTCGGCCTGTTCGGCATTGATGTTGCACCCTGGACGGCGGCCTCGCTGGCGCTGACCTTCTACACCAGCGCCTTTCTGGTCGATATCTGGTACGGCAGCATCCGCGCCCTGCCAAAAGGCCAGTGGGAAGCGTCGCGCTGTCTCGGCCTGACCTTTGGTCAGACGTTGTGGCGGGTCATTGCGCCGCAGGCGATCCGCATCGGTATTGCCCCGACGGTGGGGTTTGCTGTCCAGGTGATCAAGGGCACCGCGCTGGCGTCAATTATCGGGTTCATCGAGCTGACCAAGGCGGGCACCATTCTGAACAACGTGACCTATCAGCCGTTTAAAGTCTTTGGGCTGGTGGCGCTGGGCTACTTCCTGATGTGTTATCCGCTGTCTCGCTACAGCCAGTATCTGGAGAAAAAATTCAATGCCGCTCATCACCATTAATCAGGTGCAAAAATATTACGGCGACAACCATGTGTTGAAAGGCGTGGATCTGGATATCGACATGGGCGAGGTGATCTCAATCATCGGTCGCAGCGGATCGGGCAAAAGCACGCTGCTGCGCTGCATGAACGGGCTGGAAGGCTATCAGGAGGGCAGCATCAAGCTCGGCGGTATGACGATTACCGATCGCGACTCGCAGGCGCGTGAAATCAGCCGCTCGGTCGGGATGGTGTTTCAGAGCTTCAATCTGTTCCCGCACATGACGGCACTGGAGAACGTGATGCTGGCGCCGCGCCGGGTGCTGAAAAAAAGCGAGGCCGAGTGCCGGGCGCTGGCGGCGCAGATGCTGGAGAAGGTCGGGCTGGGCGAGCGTCTCAACTACTATCCTGCCAGCCTCTCCGGCGGTCAGCAGCAGCGCGTGGCGATCGCCCGTGCACTGGCGATGACGCCGAAAGTTTTACTCTGTGATGAGATCACCTCCGCGCTCGATCCCGAGCTGGTGGGCGAAGTGCTCAAAGTTCTGGAGCAGCTGGCGTCAGAAGGAATGACGCTGATCCTCGTCACGCATGAAATGAGCTTCGCCCGCGATGTGGGCGATCGTGTGGTCTTTATGCATCAGGGGCGCGTCTGGGAGCAGGGCGACAGTAAGACGCTGTTCGCTCAGCCGCAGTCACCGGAGCTGAAGCAGTTTATCTCTTCGGTTCGCCTCTGATTCTGAAAAAGGAAATTACCATGGATATCAATCACTACCCGCAACTTAACCCGCCACAGCGTCTGCTGATGGGGCCTGGACCGATCAATGCCGATCCACGTGTGCTGCGCGCTATGTCGAGTCAGCTGCTGGGGCAGTACGATCCCGCGATGACTCACTACATGAATGAAGTGATGGCGCTCTATCGCGGCGTGTTTCGCACAGAGAACCGCTGGACGCTGCTGATTGACGGCACCTCCCGCGCCGGTATCGAATCGATTCTGCTGTCATCGATCAGGCCTGGAGACAAAGTGCTGGTACCGGTGTTTGGCCGCTTTGGTCATCTGCTGTGCGAAATTGCCCGCCGCTGTCGTGCGGAAGTGCACACCATTGAAGTGCCGTGGGGCGAAGTCTTTACTCCCGACCAGATTGAAGATGCGATCAAAAAAGTGCGGCCGCGCCTGCTGCTGACCGTGCAGGGCGACACCTCAACCACCATGCTGCAGCCGCTTGAGCAGCTGGGTGCGATCTGCAAACAGTATGGCGTACTGTTCTACACCGATGCCACCGCGTCGCTGGCGGGTAACGCGCTGGAAACGGACGCCTGGGGGCTTGATGCCGTATCCGCGGGGATGCAGAAATGCCTGGGCGGTCCATCGGGTACCTCGCCGATCACGCTGAGCGCAGAGATGGAAGCGGTGATCCGCAAACGCAAATGCGTAGAGCAGGGGATCCGCACCGAGGCGCATCAGGATGGCGAAGAGGAGATGATCTACTCCAACTATTTTGATCTCGGCATGATCATGGATTACTGGGGGCCGGAGCGGCTCAACCACCATACCGAAGCGACCAGCGCGCTGTTTGGCGCGCGCGAGTGCGCCCGTCTGATCCTGCAGGAGGGGCTGGACAACGGCATCGCCCGCCACAAACTGCACGGTGAAGCATTACTCAAAGGCATTCAGGGGATGGGGCTGGAAACCTTCGGCGACCTGAAACACAAAATGAACAACGTGCTGGGCGTGATGATCCCGTCCGGCGTAAACGGCGATCAGGTGCGCAAACTGATGCTGGAAGATTTCGGCATTGAGATTGGCACCTCGTTTGGCCCGCTGCATGGCAAGGTGTGGCGCATTGGCACCATGGGCTACAACGCGCGTAAAGATTGCGTGATGCAGACTCTCTCCGCGCTGGAAACGGTGCTGACCTATGTCGGCTATCGCACGCCGCAGGGTGCCGCGGCGCAGGCCGCCTGGGATCACTACGGGAGCCACGCATGATGATGAGCGCCAGCGAAGCCCAGGCCGCTGCACAGCGCGTTATGGCGCGCTGCGACGCGCTGGCGGCGATCAGCGAAACGGCCGAGGGGCTGACCCGCGTCTACCTCTCACCCGAACATCTGCGCGCCAACGCCTGTGTCGGTGAGTGGATGCAGGCGGCGGGGATGCAGGTGTGGCAGGATGAAGTCGGCAATATCTGTGGGCGCTACGAGGCGGCAGAAGCGGGTGCACCCGCGTTACTGCTTGGCTCGCATCTCGACACGGTGCGCAACGCTGGTCGCTACGACGGCATGCTGGGCGTGCTCAGCGCGATTGAAACCGTGCAGTGGCTTAACGAACATCAGCGCCGCTTACCGCTGGCGATTGAAGTCATTGGCTTTGGTGACGAAGAGGGCACCCGTTTTGGCATTACGCTGCTCGGCAGTCGTGGCATTACCGGCAGCTGGCCGCAAAGCTGGGTGACGCATCCTGACGGCAACGGCATTACCGTGGCGCAGGCGATGGCGGATGTCGGGCTCGACAGCGACAGGATCGCATCTGCGGCGCGGCGGGTTGAGGATATCGTCGGTTATCTTGAGCTGCACATCGAGCAGGGCCCCTGCCTGGAGCAGGAGGATCTGGCGCTCGGTGTGGTCACGGCCATCAACGGTGCGCGCCGCCTCAACTGCCGTTTCACCGGTGAAGCGGGCCATGCGGGCACGGTGCCGATGACCCACCGCAAAGATGCGCTGGCTGCTGCTGCCGAGTGGATGGTGTTTATTGAGCAGACCACCCGTGAGCAGGATCCGCAACTGGTGGCTACCGTCGGTACGATTAACTGCGCGCCGGGAGCGGTCAATGTAATCCCTGGCGAGGTATCGCTGTCGCTGGACGTGCGCGGTCCGCTGGATAACCCGCTGGAGACACTGCTCTCCAGCCTGTTAACCCAGGCGGAGGCGATTGCGCTGCGGCGTGGACTCCGCTTTGAGTCGAACGAATATTATCGCATCGGTGCCACCGCCTGTGACTCCGCGCTGCAGCAGGCGCTGAGTCATGCGGTGGAAACGGTGCAGGGGCGCAGTCTGTCACTGCCGAGCGGTGCGGGGCACGACGCCATCGCTATCGCTGAACGCTGGCCGGTCGGCATGTTATTTGTGCGTAACCATCGCGGTATCAGCCACCATCCGGCGGAGTCTGTCGCGGTGGCTGATGTGGCGCCCGCGCTGCAGGCTTATTTACAGGCGGTCTCGCTGATTGCTGAACGGAGCTGAACATGGAATTAGCCGCATTTAATCAGCTGCCTGCTGACGAGGCGCAGGCGGCCATCCGGCATTGTGTCGCCATCCCGCACTGGCAGCAGTCGCTGGTGGCAGCCCGGCCTTTTGACACCCTGGATGCGCTACGGGAAACCGCCGATGCGCTGGCCCGCCAGTGGCAGCAGCCTGAGCTGGAGGCCGCACTGTCGGCGCATCCCCGCATTGGCGAACGCGCGAACGGCGCGGATAAAGAGGCGGCCCTGTCGCGCGGAGAGCAGTCTGCGATGCAGCAGGCCGACAGCGCTTTGCAGCAGGCAATGCAGCAGGGGAATCAGGCTTATGAAACGCGTTTTGGCCGGGTGTTTCTGATTCGCGCTAAAGGGCGCAGCGGCGAGCAGATGCTGGCAGAGTTGCAGCGTCGGTTGCAGAATAGCGATCCTGCCGAGCAGCAGGAGGCGCTGGATCAGCTGCGTGAAATTACCCTGTTACGCCTGAAGGAGACGATTCAATGAGTACTGTTACTACCCATATTCTGGACACGGCGCTGGGCAAACCGGCCAGCGGTGTAGCGATTTCACTTGAGCAGAACAGCCCGGAAGGGTGGTTTCCGGTTTCACAGGGTGAAACCGACAGCGACGGGCGTCTGAAAGATCTCACGCCCGAGCCGCTGACGCCGGGCCACTACCGTTTAACGGCAGAAATCGGCGACTATTTTGCTGCCGCCGGTCGGGATGCACTCTACGTCAGCGCGCAGATCGATTTTATGATTGCCGAAGCGGGCAGCCATTTTCACCTGCCGTTTCTGATTTCGCCCTGGTCCTGGTCAACCTATCGCGGCAGTTAATGGGCGGTCTGACTTCCCGCCCGCCATTCACAGCGAAAAGCGATCCGCATCCTGCCAGGCCGGGAAGCGCTCGCGATAAGCATTCAGTGCGTCCAGCGACAGCTCTGCGTCCAGCCTGGCGCGCTGGTGCGGCTCAGCCCCACTGAGGATCTCACCCTGCGGTGAAATAATCTGGCTGTCGCCGCTGTATTCATGCTGATTGCCGTCGCTGCCGACGCGGTTACAGCCTGCCACATAAGCCTGATTTTCAATTGCCCGCGCCAGCAGCAGTGCCTGCCAGTGCAGTGCACGCGGTGCAGGCCAGTTGGCGACATAGAGCGCCAGATCGTAATCGTTGCGGTTACGCGAGAAGACCGGGAAACGCAGGTCGTAACAGATTTGCGGCAGGATGCGCCAGCCGCGCCACTCAAACACCTGACGCTGTTCGCCAGGCAGATAGTGGTGATGCTCGTCCGCCATGCGGAACAGGTGGCGCTTGTCATACTGATGCAGCGTGCCGTCCGGCTCCACCAGCAGAAAGCGGTTTACCGCGCCGTGTTCGGTCTGAATCGCCGCGCTACCGCCGACCAGGGCATCGTTGCGACGGGCATGCTGATGCAGCCACTCCACCACCTGCGCCTGAGGCAGCGAGCTTTTCGCCGCTTCCATTGCAAAGCCGGTGGTAAACATCTCTGGCAGTAAAATCAGATCGCGCCCGGTGAGTCCATCCAGTTGCTCGTCAAAATGGCGCAGGTTGGCCTCGCCATCCATCCAGCTCAGCGTCTCCTGCAGTAACGTGATTTTTAAAGCTGACATAAGCGCTCCGCGGCGGCATCTAATGTCGCCGGCTGTTTGGCAAAACAGAGGCGGATCAGTTTATGAGGAAAGGGATCGGCGCAGAACACCGACAGAGGAATCGCGGCAACGCCCACTTCGCGGGTCAGCCACTGGCAGAAACTGACATCATCCAGATCGGAGATGGCGCTGTAATCGACCAGCAAAAAGTAGGTACCTTCGCAGGGAAGCACCTTAAAGCGGCTGCTGCTTAGCGCCGTTGCCAGCCGATCGCGGCGGTCGCGATAAAACGCCGGCAGTTCAAGATAGTGCTCCGGATGCTCACGCAGCATATCGGCAATCGCCAGCTGCGCCGGCGTATTCACCGAGAAGGTCAGATACTGATGCACCTTGCGCAGTTCCGCGCTGATCGCGGCAGGGGCAATGCAGTAGCCCACTTTCCAGCCGGTCATATGGAAGGTCTTACCAAACGACGACACCGCGATAGCGCGCTGGCGCAGTTCGGGATGTGCCAGCACGCTGGCGTGGCCTGCCTGATCGAAGCAGATGTGCTCATAGACTTCGTCGCTCAGTACATAGACCGGTCGCGCAGCAATCGCCTGCCATAGCGCGGCGAAATCCTGCTGCTGCCAGACGGTGGCGGAAGGATTGTGCGGCGTATTCAGGATCACCAGCCGGGTTTTATCACTCAGCAGCGCAGCAAACGCCTGCCAGTCCACCCGGAAAGCGGGCGGCTGCAGCGTAATGCGTTTCATCACGCCGCCCGACAACTCTACCGCAGGCGCATAGCTGTCGTAGCTGGGATCAAAGCAGATCACCTCATCGCCTGGCCGCACCAGCGCGGTAATCGCCGCATAGAGCGCTTCGGTTGCGCCCGCCGTCACCGTAATCTCTGTTTCGACATCAGGACGATAGTCATAAAGCCGCGCGGTTTTCTCTGCAATCGCCTCACGTAACGGCAGCGCACCGGTCATCGGCGCATACTGGTTCGCGCCCTGGCTGACGTGATACGCCAGCCGCTGCTGCAGATAGTCCGGGCCGCTAAAATCAGGAAAGCCCTGAGAGAGATTGATAGCGTTATGCTGCTGCGCCAGCGCACTCATCTGGCTGAAAATGGTGGTGCCGAGCAAAGGGAGTTTACTCTCGGGGATCAGGTTGTGCTGCGTCATGATGTCAGGCCTTAAGCGCGAAGATTGATGCGGTGTCACCCGGTGTTTGTGCCACTATAAACAGGATGGTAGTATTTGGCAATCAAGACGCTTAGATGGCTAAATGCGTCATGCTCCACACCTCAGCTTCGTTAGCTGCGTTTGCTTACCCCGGTCACTGACAAGTGTCAGCTCCCGGGGATGCGCGCACTTGCTGCCTTGCTGAGATGCGGATCATCTGGCAGGACCCGAAGAGTATGGTTCAGCAGTCAGGCACGTTTGCTAACTGTTTAAGATTTTCAACCTGTTGTAATTTTATAGCCATTATCGTTATCTGGGCTGAGCCACCCGAGATCACATTTCACCGCAAGGAACTTTTATGTCGCAGAGTCTTCCATTAGATCAGCTGGTCGCCGCCTGTCACTGGATTGGCGAGAAAGGCTGGGCACCGGCCACCGGCGGAAATATGTCGGTGCGCCGCGATGAACATGTCTGCCTGCTGAGTGAATCGGGCAAAGATAAAGGCACGCTGACGCGGGATGACTTTATCGAGGTCGATATTGCCACCAGCCAGTCGCTTTCAGGCCGTAAGCCGTCGGCAGAAACCGGTCTGCACACGATGATCTATCGACTCTTTCCCGAGGCGGGCGCAGTGCTGCATACCCACACCGTGAATGCGACGGTGCTGTCGCGGGTGGAGCAGGGCGCGGCGCTGCTTCTGCACGGCTATGAGATGCAAAAATCGTTAAGTGGCCAGCACACCCATCTGGATACGCTGGCCATTCCTGTGTTCGACAACAGCCAGGACATTGCGGCGCTGGCGTCAGAAATTGAAGATTACGCTGCCCGCTTTCCGCTGCGTTACGGCTTTCTGCTGCGCGGTCACGGCTTAACCTGCTGGGGCCGGGATGTCAGCGAAGCACGACGTCATCTGGAAGGTCTGGAATTTTTATTTGAATGTGAACGTCAACGTCGCCTGCTGGAGAGAGCATGATTCGCGCCATTGTTACTGATATCGAAGGCACCACCAGCGATATCCGTTTTGTACATAACATCCTGTTTCCCTACGCCCGTGAGCATCTGGCGAGTTTTTTGCATGAAAATGCGCATCAGCCCGAGGTCGCCGCAGCGCTGCAGTCGGTACGTGAGGAGGCCGGTCAGCCGCAGGCCGACCTGGATGCGGTGACAGAGATTCTGCTGGGGTTTATGGACCAGGATCGCAAATCAACCGGCCTGAAAGCGCTGCAGGGCATGATCTGGCGCGATGGCTATGTTAACGGCAGTTTTACCGGCCATCTCTATCCCGACGTCCTGCCAGCACTAAGCCGCTGGAAGGCGCAGGGCATTGAACTGTATGTATATTCCTCCGGCTCGGTTGCGGCGCAGAAATTGTTATTTGGCTACAGCGACGAAGGTGATATTACTGACCTCTTCAGCGGCTATTTTGATACGCACGTGGGTGCCAAACGCGAAGTCGCAGCCTATCGCACTATCGCCGCTGAAATTGGTCAGCCAGCGGAGCAACTGCTGTTTCTCTCCGATATTCATCAGGAGCTGGATGCCGCCGCTGAGGCGGGCTGGCAGACGCTGCAACTACTGCGTGGCGATGCGGACGGCGAGAGCCGCCATCGCCAGGTGACGGATTTTTCCCAGATTAACCCGGAGTCAATTTAGGATGAGCGCACTGACTATTTTTACCGACCGCGAAGCCAGCCAGCCGGTGTGGCACAGCACCGACGCGGAAGAGATTCGTGAACGCCTGAGCACCAAAGGCGTCCGTTTTGAGCGCTGGGAAGCCGATCGCGATCTGGGTGAAAATCCGGCTCCCGAAACGGTGATCAACGCCTATCAGCATGCGATCGATCGGCTGGTGGCAGAGAAGGGCTATCAGAGCTGGGACGTGATCAGCATGCGCGCCGATAATCCGCAGAAAACCGTGCTGCGCGAGAAGTTCCTCTCTGAACATACACACGGCGAAGATGAGGTGCGTTTCTTTGTTGAGGGTGCCGGACTCTTCTGTCTGCACCTGGATGGCGAGATCCTGCAGATCCTCTGCGAAAAAAACGATCTAATCTCGGTACCAGCGGGAACACCACACTGGTTTGATATGGGATCGTCACCGCACTTCACGGCTATCCGTATTTTCGATAATCAGGAAGGCTGGGTAGCGAACTTTACCGGCGATAAGATTGCGGATGCCTACCCGCGTCTGGCGTAAACCGCCCGTCGTTTTCGCAAGGCGTTTGCCGCTCACGGTAAACGCCTTGCAGACCGTTATTGTGGCTGGAAAATGCCACCCTGAACCTGGTCATGCGTGACTACCCCGGTGTCCAGTACCCAGCCGCTGATCAGGGTGGCGGGCGTGACATCAAACGCCGGGTTATAGACCTTCGCCGCTTCCGGCGCCCACTGCACGCTGCCAAAACTGCCGGCAACGCCCGTCACTTCACTGGCGGCGCGCTGTTCAATAGGAATCGCTGCGCCGTCCGGACAGCTGCGATCCAGCGTGGTATGCGGGGCCGCCACGTAAAACGGAATCTGATGATAATGGGCCAGCACCGCCAGGCTGTAGGTGCCGATTTTATTCGCCACATCGCCGTTGGCGGCAATGCGGTCAGCGCCTACCCATACGGCATCGACCTCTCCACGGGCCATCAGGCTGGCGGCCATGGAATCGGTAATCAGGGTGTAAGGAATCGCCAGCTCACCCAGCTCCCAGGCGGTTAACCGGCCGCCCTGTAACAGCGGACGGGTTTCATCAACCCAGACATTCTTAATCAGCCCCTGCTGATGGGCGCGGGCAATCACGCCAAGGGCGGTGCCCACACCGGCGGTGGCGAGTCCGCCGGTATTACAGTGGGTCAGCAGCTGGCTGCCGGGTTTTACCCGCGTACAACCCGCGTCAGCGATGGCGTCACACAGCTGCTTATCTTCCTGCACCAGCCGCCAGGCTTCCTCTGCCAGCGCGGGGGCAAAGTCCGGCTGCGCCAGCGCCAGTTTCATCCGGTCCAGATTGTTCATCAGATTGACAGCGGTAGGGCGGGCGGCGCGCAGGGTCGCCAGTGCCTGCGTCAGTTCAGCGCGCGTCTGCCCCTGTTCTGCCAGCAACGCCAGCAGCAGCGAGGCGGAAAGGCCGATCAGCGGCGCACCGCGCACCCGCAGCGCATGAATATGTTCAATCAGCTGGGGCACGCTGTGCGCGGACAGCCAGTTCTTTTGCTGCGGCAGTGCCTGCTGATCCAGAATCCAGAGCTGATTGTCACGAACCTGTAAGCTGGTGGTTTGAAGTGTCTGCATTGTGGGTGAAATCCATGTTGCGTTAATGATACCTATTGTGCCAACATGCTGAACGGATGTATAGACGTCTGAACGGCTTATTACACCCAGGTTATCCCCCTTCGATTGATGAGGAACAGGCAATGTCGCAATACCGTACCTTTACTGCTGCTGATGCTGTGGAATATGCCCGACAATTTGGCGGCGTGGACAATCCTGCCGCGCTGAGCAGCGCAGAAGAGATTGGTGATGGCAACCTCAACCTGGTGTTTAAAATTTATGACGATCAGGGCAACAGCCGGGTGGTGGTCAAGCAGGCGCTGCCCTATGTGCGCTGTGTGGGTGAGTCCTGGCCACTGACGCTGGATCGGGCGCGGCTGGAAGCGCAGACCCTGGTCGAACACTACAAATATTGTCCGCAGCACACGGTGAAGATCACCCATTACGATGCGGAGCTGGCGGTGATGGTAATGGAAGATCTCTCCAGTCATCGCATCTGGCGCGGCGAGCTGGTGAAGGGCGCTTACTACCCGGAAGCGGCTCAGCAGTTAGGCGACTATCTGGCACAAACCCTGTTTCATACCTCCGATTTCATCCTGCATCCGCACCAGAAAAAAGCGGAAGTGGCGCGTTTCATTAATCCGGAAATGTGTGAAATCACCGAAGATCTTTTCTTTAACGATCCCTATACCGACCATGAGCGCAATAGCTATCCCGAAGCGCTTGAACCGTTGGTCGCCAGCCTGCGTAATGACGATGCACTGCGCATTGCGGTGGGCGGTCTCAAGCATCGTTTCTTTGCCCACGCTGAAGCGCTGCTGCATGGTGATATTCACAGCGGATCGATTTTCGTTGCTGATGGCAGCCTGAAAGCGATTGATGCGGAATTTGGTTATTTTGGCCCTATCGGTTTTGATGTCGGCACCGCCATCGGCAACCTGCTGATTAACTACTGCGGCGTGCCGGGTCTGCTGCCACCGCGTGAGGCCGCCGATGCACGCGAGCAGCGCCTCAGCGATGTGCACACCCTCTGGACCACCTTTGCCTCGGGCTTTCTGGCACTGGCGGCTGAGAAAACCCGTGATGAGGCGCTGGCTTATCCAGGCTATGCGGAGGCGTTTCTGCGTAAAGTATGGGCTGATACCATTGGTTACTGCGGCACCGAACTGATTCGCCGCACTGTGGGGATGTCACACGTGGCGGATATGAAGCTGATTGCCGATCCGGCGATGCGTACCGACTGCATCCGTAATGCAATTAATCTGGGACGCACGCTGATTCTGGCGGCCGATCATGTAGAAGATGTGGATGCGCTGATTGCCCGCATCCGTCAGGCGGGATAAAAAAAGCCGAGGTGATGTTTGATGCCAGTCAGTTAAGCGACAGGTGATAACGCAGTCTGGTGCCGCTCAGGGGCTG
>NZ_JBLWNV010000026.1:0-9989 GCF_048452805.1 Pantoea sp. K16
GCCAGGGATGGCGCGGCCGATCCGCATGGATGCGGGAATCCTTTGCGATCAGGCATACCTTTCCTGACCCTGCTCCTTAATCTAAAGCGATTGTTTTTCCTGTCATACAAAAGAGAACCAAAGTCTTTGCTATAACTTAACCCTTTCATGAACTTGTACTTTCCCCCACCAGCCTGTATTGCTTGTAGCCTGACAAAAACAAAGGTCGCCAGCGCCATGCACATTGCCGAGCTAAACCAACATCCCGGCTTCGCCGGACAAACTGCACAACTGTTGCACACTGAATGGTCACACCTTCCTGCATGGTCTCACCCGCCTGCCATCCTTGAGCGTTTAAAACAGCGCAATCAGAAACCTTCGGCAGAATTTACTCTTATTGCCACACCGGATGGCGAAACGGTGGTCGCGACCTGCAGCGTCATTCGCTATGAACTGGATGACATTCCGGCACGAGAATTCTGGATTGGTGAGGTGGTGACGGACAAGGCATTCCGGGGTCAGGGCGTGGCAAAAGCGTTAATACAGCAGGCGATTGCGCGAGCCAGACAACAGCAGATGGGTGAACTGTGGCTCTATACACCCGATCAACAGGCGTACTATCAGCGTTCAGGATGGCAGGCGGTGGAACAGCGGCAAATCGCGGGTGAAGAAGTTACGGTAATGGTGCTGCCTCTGGCGCAGTAAAAGGCGGCTCCTGCGAGCCGCCATTGATCGGAGTACTGAAGAACTCAGGAAGGTAATCGCTTAACGGGCGCGTTCTGCTGACGATCCCAGATGACCGTCAGTAACCGCTGCAGGGCGATAAACGCAAACAGCAGAATTCCGATGGCGATCTTGGTCCACCAGGAACTCAGCGTACCGTCGAAGTTAATCCAGGTCTGAATCAGCCCCTGAATCAACACACCGAACAGCGTGCCCAAAACTGTACCGACACCACCCGACAGCAGCGTGCCGCCAATCACCACTGACGCGATCGCATCCAGCTCTACACCCAGCCCTGCCAGCGCATAACCTGCCGAGGTATAAATCGAGAACACGATCCCGGCCAGCGTCGCCAGCGTGGTGGAAAGCATATAAATCTTAATGGTGGTCGCACGGGTCGAAACGCCCATCAGTTGGGCGGATGTCATATTGCCACCGATGGCGTAAACCCGGTTTCCAAAGCGCGTGCGGTGCGCCAGAATAATCCCGCCAGACACCACCACCAGCATAATCACCGCCAGCAGGCTGAGACGCCCACCGCCCGGCACTTTCCACGCCAGACTGGAAAGCATGCTGTAGAACGGATGATCGATAGGAATTGAGTTCTCCGACACCAGATAACTGCATCCGCGCAGGAAAAACATCCCCGCCAGCGTAATGATAAATGCCGGAATCTTCAGCGCATCGATCAGCCAGCCCATCATGGCCCCGAACAGCGCGCCCAGCGACAGAATCAGCGCAAAGGCCAGCAAGGGATCGATATGAAAATCGCCAATCGCCCGGGCAAGAAACACGCCGGTAAAGGCGATCACCGCACCCACCGACAGATCGATACCGCCCGATAAAATCACGAAGGTCATGCCGACGGCGATAATCCCAAGAAAAGCATTATCGGTCAGGATATTGCAGATTACCCGGGTGGAGGCAAAGCCCGGAAACTGACTCAGACAAAACAGGTAACCCGCCACAAACACCAGCAAGGTGATCATCAGCGGAAGATGACGTTTAATCATGTCGGGCGTCTCCGTTTCAACATCGCAATAAACCGTGGTGACTGCAGCAACAGCACGCACATCACCACCACCGCTTTCACCACCTGATTCAGCTCAGGCGGGAAGCCGGAGAGCAAAATCCCGGTATTCATCGACTGAATAATCAGCGCGCCGATCAGCGACAACACCAGATTAAAACGGCCACCCATCAGCGACGCACCGCCAATCACCACGGCGAGAATCGCATCCAGCTCCAGCCATAATCCGGCGTTATTGGCATCCGCACCGCGTATATCCGCCGCGACGATCAGCCCCGCAACAGCGGCACAAACGCCACTTATGGCGTAGGTTGACATCACCACCAGCCAGCCTGTCACACCCGCGTTACGGGCCGCGCGCAGATTAATCCCAACAGCTTCGATAAACAGACCCAGCGCGGTTTTGCGCGTCAGCAGCCAGACCGCCAGCGCTACCACCAGTGTGATCCAGACCGGGACCGGCAACATCCACAGCGAGCCGTTACCAAACCAGCCAAGACTGTCACTGTCGAACGTCACAATCTGCCCCTGCGTAATCAGCTGAGCGATTCCGCGCCCGGCGACCATCAGAATCAGCGTGGCAACAAATGGCTGAATACGCAGCAGCGCCACCAGCACGCCATTCCATACGCCACAGGCTAAACCGGTTCCCAGCGTGCAGAGAATAATAAACGGCACACCGTGTCCGGCTACGGTCAATGTCGCAGCCGTCGCGCCTGCGATCGCCATCACCGCACCCACGGAAAGATCGATGCCGCCGGTGGCGATCACCAGCGTCATCCCGATCGCCAGCAGGGCAACCGGTGCCGCACGGTTAAGAATATCGATCGGACTGCCGAACAGACGCCCATCCTGCAGATGCACGGCAAAAAAGTTATTGGCCACCAGACTGTCAATCAACAGCACCAACAGCAGCGCGGCGATTTGCGGCATCCCTGGCGGGAGTTTCAGCTTACGACGTGGCGTTTTTTCAGATGTCATAGGGGACTCAAGCATGTTTTACCCCTCCGTCCGCGATAGCATTGACGATCGACGCTACCGAAAGCTGCTCCAGCGGAATTTCTGCCACCTGCTTCAGATCGCGCATAATCAACACCCGATCGGCATAACCGACCAGCTCTTCGAGTTCAGAGGAGATCACCAGCAGCGCCAGACCATCGGCGCACAGGGATTCAATTAAACGGATAATCTCGGCGTGCGCGCCCACATCAATGCCGCGCGTCGGTTCGTCGAGGATTAAAAACTGCGGTTTGGTCACCAGCCAGCGCGACAGCAGCACCTTCTGCTGGTTGCCGCCCGATAACAGCTCCACAGGCTGCTCTGCATGCGGCGTACGGATACCCAGACTCTTGATAAAACGATCGGCAATCGCCTGCTGCTCACGCTTCTTAATTGGCCGTAGCCAGCCGCGCTGCGCCTGTAACGCCAGAATAATATTTTCACGAACCGAGGCCGCGCCGATAATCCCGTCAGTCTTGCGATCTTCCGGGCAAAAACCCATGCCCAGCTGTGAGGCTTTCGCCGGATTAGTAATGCGCTGCACCTTGCCTTTGATCTTCGCTGTTCCTCGGTCGGCACGACGAATACCAAACAACACCTCGGCGGTTTCGGTGCGGCCCGAACCCAGCAGCCCCGCCAGTCCCACTACTTCGCCTGGACGAACTTCCAGGTTAAAGGGCTCGATGGTGCCTTTCCTGCCGTAATCCTCAAACGACACCACCGGCTGATTGCTGCGCAGCGTGCTGCCCTGCCGCTGCAGCGCCGTCTCCAGCAGTTCGCGACCCAGCATCAGCTTAATCAGCTCAATCTGCGGCAGCGTGGCGGTATCGCGGGTGGCGATAAACTGCCCGTTACGCAGCACGGTAATCCGGTCAGTAATGCGGTACACCTGGTCGAGAAAGTGCGTCACAAAAATCAGGCTCATCCCTTTGGCTTTTAACTGCGCCATCAGGGTAAACAGCATCTCAACCTCGCTGGCATCCAGACTGGCTGTCGGCTCATCCAGGATCAAAACCTGGGCGGAAAGATCGACCGCGCGGCAGATGGCGATAATCTGCTGCATCGCCACCGAGTAGTGGCCCAGCGGACGTGTCACATCGAGGGAAAAACCATAGTTCCGCATCAGCGCATCGGCCTCCCGCACCATCCGGCGACGGTCGATCATGCCAAAGCGGCGCGGTTCACGGCCAATATAGAGGTTATCTGCCACCGACATGTTCGGCAGCATATTAACTTCCTGATAAACGGTGCCGATGCCCATCTCCTGCGCCTGCGCCGTATTATGCGGCGTAATCGGCTCACCATTCAGGGTGATGGTCCCTGCATCACGGCTGTAAACACCGGTCAGCACTTTAATCAGGGTGGACTTGCCGGCACCGTTCTCCCCCAGCAGCGCCATGATCTCCCCTTTACGGATATCAAAGGAAACATTATTCAGCGCTTTGACGCCGGGAAAACCTTTGCTGACGCCGCTGATGGATAACAGCGGTGTTTCATTTTGCGTGGTCATTCTGCTCACTCCGCCTCACGTCATGAAAAACCGCCCCGTAGGGCGGTCTGCGGCTGGTCTGCGGCTGATCGGTGAATCAGTAACCCATGCCTTTTTTGGTATCCAGCTCCTTCTGCGCGTCGGCAGGCAGGAACAGCTTAGATTCGGTCTTGATCACTTTTGGCGGCAGCGTGCCATCTTTCTTGAATTTTTCCAGCGCATCAAACGCCGGGCCAGCCATGTTTGGCGTCAGCTCCACGTTGGCGTTAGCCTCACCCGCCAGCATCGCTTTATAGATATCCGGTACACCATCAATCGAGCCGGTCAGAATATCTTTGCCCGGTTTCAGGCCAGCTTCTTTAATCGCCTGAATGGCACCGATCGCCATATCATCGTTATGCGCGTAAACCATGCAGATGTTTTTGCCGTTGTTCTCCGCCTTGATAAAGCTCTCCATCACCTCTTTACCCTTACTGCGGGTAAAGTCACCCGACTGCGAGCGGATCACTTTAATGTTTGGATGGTTGCTGATCGCTTCAGCAAAGCCTTTCTTACGATCGATTGCCACGCTGGCACCCACCGTGCCCTGCAGTTCCACCACATTACACTGCTTGTCGCCCACGGTTTTCACCAGCCAGTCGCCAATCAGCTTGCCTTCCAGCACGTTGTCAGCCGTCACCACCGCCTGATAGAGCGATTTGTCTTTTACCACAATGGCGCGGTCCAGCAGGTAAACCGGGATTTTGGCATCTTTGGCTTCTTCCAGTACCGGCTCCCAGCCGGTCTGCACCACCGGTGCGATGAAGATGGCATCAACGCCCTGAGCGATGAACGAACGTACCGCCTTGATCTGATTCTCTTGTTTCTGCTGTCCGTCGGCGATTTTCAGGGTGATTCCGCGTTTTTTGGCTTCGCTTTTCGCTACGTTGGTTTCCGCCGAACGCCAGCCAGATTCCGAACCTACCTGCGAGAAGCCGACCGTCATATCTGCAGCGAGTACCGGGCCGGTTAACGCGGCGCTGACCAGCGTGGTCAGAAGTAAACGTTTCCACATAGTTTTTAATCCTCTGAAAGGCGTTTGCTGTTTAGGGTAGAGAGCCTGCTTAGACTGGACTAAAAAAGCGTGCATAATGGCGACACACTTCACAAAACAGAGCAATTTAAAGGGGTTACGTGTAGTCACACGGTTTGGCTGACGAGGGAGTTATGGATAAAACGGCTGAGTAGAAAAAATCTGCTCGTTAAATAATTGTAATAAACAGAATCGCTTATGCTTACTGCCACTGGAAACGATTACAGCCAGGCGTACAAAACGGGTTATCCGGCCTGCGATGAACAAAAAATGGGATTTGTGATAGTCCGCACAGTAGATCGCTGGCCTGAGTCAGGGGCGAAACGTTTCTCTGGCACTAAGTGCAGAATGGTTAATTTTTTTGGGCTAAAAGGGTGAGAAAGAAGCCACTAATGCATTGTCAGCGCTGAATAAGAAAAAAATAATATTTAACCTCTGCTTTTAAACACTTTATGCCGACTCTGTCCGTAATTAGTTAGTGAGGTGTTTAAGATAGAGACGCTGAGTTGCTGGCTCAGACAATAGTAAAAAAGCCAGATATGGAGTTTTAGTGACTAATAAGGTGCTTTTATCTGATTTTCGCCTTTTTTAAGCCGCATGATCTGGACAGCATAAGCTTGCCCCCTATACTGAGCACTCCTTTGTTACTTCTATCTGTTATGGCAATGATGACTGCGCACGATTACCTGCTTAAATTCCGCAAAGTAAATAATTCAGACAGTCTGGAAAAGCTTTTCGATCATCTTAATTACTCCCTGACGAATGATCTGGAAATCATCAATATGTACCGGGCTGCCGATCACCGACGTGCTGAACTGGTCTCTGGCGGACGGTTATATGATCTCGGCTGTGTCCCTAAAACGGTGTGGCGCTACGTGGTCTGATTTTCGGCTGATTTATCGCTGTTTATCCCGCTGATCTTGTCCGGATGGGCGTGCCCCTCTGGACATGTTATTCTGCTGCGCTTCGACTCCCCGAGACAGGAATAACCACGATGAATGAACAGGTTGCTGCGCCGCGTATTGGTGGCTGGCTTTTGCTGCCGCTGGCCTGGCTGATAATGACCCTGTTAACCACCGTTCTGGTGCTGGCGATGTATCTGACACCACTGTTTAATCCGGAATGGCGTGTGGCGCTTTTTTCTCACGGCAGCACACTCTTCTCTTACTGGGCTATTTCCCTGCTCACCGCCGTGGCGGTCTGGGCTTATAGTCTCTGGATCAGCTGGCTGTTCTTTAAGCGCTCCCGCCGCCTGCCGCGTCACTACCTGCTCTGGCTGCTGATTACCGTGCTGCTGGCGCTGAAAACCTTTGCCTTTACGCCGGTTACCGATAGCCGTGCCCTCCAGACATTACTGCTGTCGCTGCTGGCCGCTGCGGTGTTTGCGCCCTACTTCAAACGCTCAAAACGGGTAAAAACGACCTTTATCGCGCCATAACGCTGTGAGTTATGTCAGGAATTTAATTCTGAGTGCGGTCTGCCGCTCAGCGGATGGCGCAGGTGTTGAGATACGCCGCGCTATCAATGATAATAAGCCGCTTTCTGGCTCCCAGGCGAAAAAATGACCGATTATCTGCTTCTCTTTGTTGGCACCGTGCTGGTGAATAACTTCGTATTAGTGAAGTTTCTCGGCCTGTGTCCTTTTATGGGCGTTTCCAAAAAACTGGAAACGGCGATTGGCATGGGTCTCGCCACGACATTCGTCATTACCCTGGCCTCGATCTGCGCATGGCTGGTCAACCATCTGATCCTGCTGCCGCTGGATCTGGTCTATCTGCGTACCATGGCCTATATCCTGGTGATCGCCGTCGTGGTGCAGTTCACCGAAATGGTGGTGCGTAAAACCAGCCCGTCGCTCTATCGTCTGCTGGGTATCTTTCTGCCGCTGATCACCACCAACTGTGCGGTGCTGGGCGTACCTCTGCTGAGCGTCAACCTTAACCACACCTTTATGCAGGCCGCGCTGTATGGTTTCAGTGCCTCTATCGGCTTCTCGCTGGTGATGGTGCTGTTCGCCGGTATGCGCGAGCGGCTGGTGCTGGCCAATGTTCCTGCCCCGTTTAAAGGCAACTCCATCGCCCTGATTACCGCGGGCCTGATGGCGCTGGCGTTTATGGGCTTCAGCGGTCTGGTGAAATTCTGATGACCGCGATCTGGATTGCTGTTGCCGTATTAAGTGCGCTGAGCCTGGTGTTCGGCGCGCTGCTGGGTTACGCCTCGCGCCGCTTTGAAGTCGAAGAAGATCCTATTGTTGAGCAGATTGATGCCATCCTGCCGCAGAGCCAGTGCGGTCAGTGTGGCTATCCGGGTTGTCGTCCCTATGCGGATGCGGTCGGTAACAATGGTGAAGCGATCAATAAATGCGCGCCAGGTGGTGAGCAGACCATGCTCAAGCTGGCAGCCCTGCTTAACGTTGAACCGCAGCCGATTGATGGCGACGAAACGGCGAAAGAGCCGGTGCGCACCGTTGCGTTTATTGATGAAGCCAACTGCATTGGCTGCACCAAATGTATTCAGGCCTGTCCGGTGGATGCGATTGTCGGGGCAACCCGCGCCATGCACACCGTGCTGAGCGATGTCTGCACCGGCTGCGATCTCTGTGTCGCGCCCTGCCCGACTGACTGTATTGAAATGCGTCCGGTTGCCACCACGCCAGCTAACTGGAAGTGGGATTTAAATACCATTCCTGTACGGGTGATCCCGGTAGAAACTCATGCTTAATCTGTTTAACTTCCTGAAAAAAGAGAAGGTCTGGGATTTTCAGGGCGGTATTCATCCGCCGGAAATGAAAACCCAGTCCAACGGCACGCCGCTCAGCGAACTGCCGTTGCCGCACCGTTTTATTATCCCACTGAAACAGCATATCGGACATGAAGGTGAGATCTGCGTTGCGCCTGGCGACAAAGTGCTGCGCGGTCAGCCTCTGACATTTGGCACTGGCCGCATGCTGCCAGTCCATGCGCCCACCTCCGGCGTGATTGAAGATATCGGTCAGCATATGACCGCGCACCCTTCTGGTCTCTCTGAGCTTTGCATTTTCCTGACGCCAGATGGCGACGACCGCTGGATGCCGCTGGATCCGCTGCCTGACTACCGTCAGCATCCGCGCGCCGACATTGTGCAGCGTATTCACGACGCCGGCATCGCCGGTCTCGGCGGCGCGGGTTTTCCCACCGCCACCAAACTGAAGGGCGGCCTGCGCGGGGTTAAAACCCTGATTATTAACGCGGCGGAGTGTGAGCCTTATATCACCGCTGACGATCGTCTGATGCAGGACTACGCTGCCGAAGTCCTGGAAGGCAGCCGTATTCTCGCCTGGGTGTTACAGGCTGAACAGGTGCTGATTGGCATTGAAGATAACAAGCCTGAAGCCATTGCCGCACTGAAGCAGGCGCTGGGTAGCGAGCGCGATCTGCACATCCGGGTCATCCCGACCAAATATCCCTCCGGCGGTGCCAAGCAGCTGACCCGAATCCTGACCGGTAAGGAAGTGCCGCACGGCGGGCGTTCCTCCGATATCGGCGTGCTGATGCAGAACGTCGGCACCGCCTGGGCGGTTAAGCGGGCCATTATTAATGGTGAACCGATCACCGAACGCGTTGTGACGCTGACCGGCGAGGCGATCGCCCAGCCGCGTAACGTCTGGAGTCGTCTCGGCACCCCGATCAGCCATCTGTTACACCAGGTCGGGTTCACGCCTGCGCCGCGTCAGATGGTGATCATGGGCGGTCCGCTGATGGGCTTTACTCTGCCATCGCTGGATGTGCCGGTGGTGAAGATCACCAACTGTATTCTTGCCCCGTCTGCCAGTGAGATGGGCAACAACGACGAAGAGCAGTCCTGCATTCGCTGTTCAGCCTGTGCCGATGCCTGTCCGGCCAAACTGCTGCCGCAGCAGCTTTACTGGTACAGCCAGGGCGGCGATCACGATAAAGCGCGCGCTCACCATATTGATGACTGCATCGAATGTGGTGCCTGCGCCTATGTCTGCCCGAGCAACATTCCGCTGGTGCAATATTACCGTCAGGAAAAAGCGGAACTGCGCGCCATCGATCTGGAAGCGAAACGCACGCTGGAAGCCAAAGCACGCTTCGAAGCACGCCAGGCGCGACTGGAGCGTGAAAAGCAGGCTCGTGAAGCGCGTCATGAAGAGGCGAAGCAACGCGTTGCCCGCACCGATACCGGCGAACTGGCTGCGGCCAAAGCGCGGGTGAAAGCCCGCCAGACGGCCGAACCGGATGAGGCAACGCTTGAAGCCCAGCGTGAAGCCCGCCATGCGCAGGCGCGTCTGCGTCAGGCCGAGGCGCAGGCTGAAACCCAGCCGGTGACGCGTCAGACCGTCGATCCGCGTAAAGCGGCGGTTGAAGCGGCTATTGCCCGGGCGAAAGCGAAGAAAACAGTGCCGGTTGAGGCGGCGGATAACCAGGCTGAGGCCAGTGTCGATCCGCGTAAAGCGGCAGTCGAAGCCGCCATCGCCCGTGCCAAAGCGAAGAAAGCCGCTCAGGCTGAAGGCACCGAGGCACCGCAGGCCGCAACCGACAGCGCTGCAGACGCCGCCGCTGAAACCGATCCGCGTAAAGCCGCGGTTCAGGCCGCTATCGCCCGCGCCAAAGCGAAGAAAGCCGCACAGGCTGAAAACGCCGAGGCACAGGCCGCAGGCGACAGCGCTGCAGAGGCTGCGCCGGACGCCGCCGCTG
>NZ_JBLWNV010000027.1:0-5699 GCF_048452805.1 Pantoea sp. K16
CCGCCAGCCCCTGCCCGGCACCAGACTGCGTTATCACCTGTCGCTTAACTGACTGGCATTAAGCCTGATGCGGGATTTTTTATGGCGTGATTTAGGCCCTCGGTTACGATTCGCTTTGATATTGTATTTTCACAGGGAGTTAAGTTTACTCATTGTGGCAAACCTTACACAGCGGTGCGACGCGCGTAGTCGCGCAGCCGGAAGCCCAGCAGCCCCAGCGCCAGGAAGTAAGCCCCGCCGCCCACACCACAGACCGCGGCCAGGCGCAGCAGCCGCCACAGCATCGATCCCTGCTCCCAGGCTGGCATCCACTGCAGCATGGCAAACAGCGCGCCTGCCATCACCACTACGGCTATCAACAGGCGGATCAGGAAGCTGCTCCAGCCCGGCTGCGGCATAAAGATATTCTTCTTACGCAGCTGCCAGTAGAGCAGCGACGCATTCAGACAGGCTGCCAGCCCAATAGACAGTGACAGACCGGCGTGTTTCAGCGGACCAATAAACGCCAGGTTCATTACCTGCGTCATGATCAGCGTGATAATCGCGATTTTAACCGGCGTTTTGATGTCCTGACGGGAATAGAAGCCCGGAGCCAGCACCTTGACCACGATCAGCCCCATTAGTCCGACGGAGTAGGCGATCAGGGCGCGCTGCGTCATCAGTGCATCAAAGGCAGTGAATTTGCCGTACTGGAACAGCGCCACGGTCAGCGGGCCGGAGAGCATGCCCAGCGCCACCGCGCTGGGAAGCGCCAGCAGAAAACAGAGGCGCAGACCCCAGTCCATCAGCCGGGAATATTCATCATGGTTGCCGCTGGCAAAACTTTTGGCCAGCGACGGCAGCAGAATGGTGCCCAGCGCCACGCCCAGCACACCCGAGGGGAACTCCATCAGGCGGTCCGCGTAGTACATCCAGGAGACCGAACCTGAGACCAGAAACGAGGCGAAGATGGTATTGATGATCAGCGAGATCTGACTGACAGAAACGCCCAGAATGGCAGGTCCCATCTGACGCATGACCCGCCAGACGCCCGCATCACGCAGATTCAGGCGTGGCAGCACCAGCATCCCGAGTTTCTTCAGGTGTGGCAGCTGATAGCCGAGTTGCAGCACGCCGCCAGCCACGACGGCCCAGGCCAGCGCCATTACCGGTGGGTGGAAGTGCGGCGCGGCAAACAGCGCAAAGCCAATCATGCTGACGTTCAGCAGGGTCGGTGCAAAGGCCGGTACCGAGAAGCGGTTCCAGGTGTTCAGCACCGCACCCGCCAGTGACGCCAGCGAAATCAGCATAATGTAGGGAAAGGTCACCCGCAGCAGCGAGCTGGTGAGCGCAAACTTATCGGGACTGTCGGCAAAGCCGGGTGCCGTCACCATGATGACCCAGGGCGCAGCAATCATGCCCGCCACCGTGACCAGCGCCAGCGCCAGCGTCAGCAGGCCCGAGACGTAAGCCAGGAACAGTTTCGTTGCCTCTTCGCCCTGCTTGCTTTTATATTCAGCCAGAATGGGCACGAAGGCCTGAGAAAAGGCGCCTTCAGCAAAAATACGCCGCAGCAGATTGGGAAGTTTAAACGCAACAAAGAACGCATCGGTCGCCATTCCGGCGCCAAACACCCGCGCCACGATGGCATCACGGGCAAAGCCCAGTACGCGGGAAAACAGGGTCATAGAACTGACCGCTGCCAGCGATTTCAACAAATTCATAATTGACGGCGCATCCTGAAAAGAATCGGCAAAAAAGGAGAATTAGCGCGGGCACCCAGAAGATGCCCGGCGACAGTCTACTGCCACGGAGGGAAATGACCAGCATGGAGTGTTACAAGGCGTTATTCCTGCGTCGCCTCACGCCACAATTTTTCCACCACACGCTGCGCCATCAGCGCCTGCTCACCGCTGGTTTCAGGCTTCGTCTGATTTTGTACGCAGTCGATGAAATGGCGAGCCGCACCGCTGAAACCGCGCTGGGTCAGATGACTCTGCCAGGCGGGCGGTGGCGTAATCAGCAGCCCGTCACGCCGTTCTTCCTGCCAGTCGCGCATCTCACTGATGTCGATGCACTTGCCGTCACACACTGCGCTGACCCGCTCGCGCTGACTGCCTGCGCGCCGGTGCATGCTGGTGGTAATCGACAAGCCCTCAACAGCGAAATGGTGCTCGGCATAGAGCATCTGCCCCTGTTCGTTGGTGTCGATGCGTCCCTGAACCTGGCGAAAGGGTTTCCCGCCCAGCCAGAGGGCGGTATCCACCACATGCAGGTAGTCATCGAGCAGGGTAAAGCGGAGATCCTGTGGCCCGACGCTGTCGCTACGGTGCTTTTCAATCCGCAGAGAAGTCGCGCTAGCCATCTCCGCCCGCAGCTGCTGATAGCGCGGGGCAAACCGCCGGTTAAACGCCACCATCAGTTTACGCTGCCGTTTTTCCGCCAGCGCCACCAGCGCCTCAGCCTGTTCCAGGGTTTCAGCCAGCGGCTTATCGACGCAGACATCCTTTCCTGCCAGCAGCAGCGCCCTGACCACTTCATAGTGCGTGGCGGTGCTGCTATGGACAAAGACCGCGTCGCAGGCAGCGGCTAATTCATTCAGCGAACCAAAATATGGCATGCGATAGCTGTCACAGACCGGCCGGGCTTTGGCCTGGTTCGGGGAAAACGCTCCAGCCAGGGTCCAGTCCGTCGTCGCCGACAGCACCGGCAGCCAGGCTTTCTGCGCGATACCGCCTAATCCCACTACGCCAATACGTAAGGTCATCTCAGCTCTCCGGTTGCAGCAGTTGGGTGAGTTGTGTCTGAAGCGCTGCAACCTGCTGTTCCAGCGTTGCGACCCGCGCTGCCAGATCGCCCTGCTCTTCCGACGCGTCTGCGGCCTGCGGCTGGTCACGCTCATCGCCCAGCAGATGCATAAAGCGGCTTTCGCGCTTGCCAGGTTCACGCGACAGACGGATCACCTGAGCACTGTCGTCGCGCTGCATCAATCCTTCAAGCGTTTGCTCAACTTCGCTGACATCACTGAACTCGTGCAGACGGCCGCTGCGGGTACGCAGTTCGCCTGGCGTCTGGGGCCCGCGCAGTAACAGCAGCGTCAACAGAGCGACTTCTGCGCTGTTAAGCTTTAGTGTGCCAAACGCGGAGTTGCAGAAACGCTGCTCATATTTCACGACCCGCTGCCCGGCTGCGCTGCTGGCGGTGATCAGATGCCGTTTTTCCAGCTGATCGAGCTGATTCTGTACCTCACTTTCGCTCAGCTCCATCACCGGCTCGCGGTTCGATTTCTGGTTACAGGCCACCACCACGCCATTCAGTGACAGCGGATACTGTTCCGGCGTGGTGACCTGCTTCTCCAGCAGGCAGCCCAGCACGCGCATCGCCTGCGCCGATAAAGTCATCTTCATGCTCGCATCCTCATTATTATCCACGCCGGTCAGGCGTCCATTCCCGCAGGGTTAAGGCTGTCAGCACGTGATCCTGCCAGCGTCCGTCGATCAGCAGATAATCTTTCGCGTAACCCTCTTTCTCAAAACCGAGTCGCGCCAGCAGATCGCCGCTGCGCTGGTTGTGCGGCATGTAGTTAGCCATGATGCGGTGAATATGCTGCTGGCGCTGCATATAGCGGATTGCCACCTGCAACGCTTCGAACATGAACCCCTGCCCCTGCCACTTTTCACCCAGTGAATAGCCGAGGTAACAGGCATGAAAGGATCCGCGCAACACATTGCTGAAGTTCGCCACTCCCCTCACTTCGGTTTCATCGCTGTCCATTAAAATGAAATAGAAGGCCGAACCCTGCTTATGCATGTCGGAAATCAGCCCAAGCCGCGCCTGCCAGCCCGAGGGGTAGCAGTGGCTGTCATCACGCACCGGCTCCCACGGTTTTAAAAACAGGCGGTTTTCCTCGTAGTAATCTGCCATTCGCCAGGCATCACGCTCGTGAACCAGACGGACCACCAGCCGATCGGTGGTTAATCGCACCCTGGGCGCGGCAGAACGATAGCCAAACATCCTGACTCCTGAAATCAATGGCTGATAGAGATGAGCCGTCATTACCCGGCTTTCACTATAACCGCCGCCTGGGCTCCGGTAAAACGTTACAGCGGTTTAGCGATAAAGAGGCTGATTTTGCTCGGGTCGCACCGCGGATAACCCCTGCTGCAGGCAGCATCAGCAGCGGATCCTGCAGCGTGCCTGACAGGCAGGTTTGCCCTGTGGGGTAATCTCTTCCATACTTTTTACGAGCCCGAAAGCAGGATGAATTGATTCACTCTGTTAAACACTAAACCTGTAAAATCCGGGAGATCAGGATGAAGCTCTATATCTACGACCACTGCCCTTTCTGCGTTAAAGCGCGAATGATTTTTGGCCTGAAAAACAAACCGGTTGAGCTGGTGGTAATGCTCAACGACGATGAAGAGACGCCGAAACGACTGATCGGACAGAAAATGGCGCCCATTCTGCAGAAGCAGGATGGCAGCGCGATGCCTGAAAGTATGGAGATCGTACACTATGTCGATCAGCAGGATGGCGAACCGCTGATCATCGGCGCGCTGAATCCGGCGATCGGCGACTGGCTGCGTCACATGAACAGCTATGTCAATAAACTGCTGCTGCCGCGTATTGCAGAGGCGGCGTTTGCCGAATTCGCGACGCCGGAGGCGCGTGACTATTTCCGCAACAAAAAGCAGGCGAGCATCGGTGATTTCGACACGCTGAAAAGTCATTCTGCCGGCCTGATTAAGAACGTCAGCGACGATCTGCGCAAGCTGGACAAATTAATCGTCCAGCCCAATGCGGTGAATGGCGAGCTGTCCGAAGATGATTTTAATCTCTTCCCGCTGCTGCGCTCTCTGACGCTGGTGGCCGGAATCGACTGGCCGAGCCGGGTCGCTGACTACCGCGATAACATGGCTAAACAGACCCAGGTGAATCTGCTCTCCTCGATAGCTCACTAACCCCTCCCGATGAGAGACGCTGCGGCGTTTCTCATCTCTTTCCTGATGACACCCGCTACGCATTCAGGCAGGCTATGGCCTGTTTATTGGCTCTGATATTCAGGATAAAGATCGATGAAAAAGGCTTTTTTCGGGCTGACTGCCCTGTTGATCGCGCTGCTGGTGAGCGGCTGTAATCAACTGACGCAATACACCATCAGCGAACAGGAAGTAAACCAGGCGCTGCAGAAGCACAACAACTATGAGAAAGATATTGGCGTTTCCGGGCTGGTTAATGCGCACATCGTCCTGAACAACCTGACCAGTCAGATTGGCCGTGAAGAGCCAGGTAAAGTGACGCTCTCTGGCAATGCTAAAATCAATGTGACGTCACTGTTTGGTCCGCAGCAGGCCGATATGCAACTGAAGATGCGTGCTCAGCCGGTCTATGACCAGCAGCAGGGTGCAATCTATCTGCGCGATCTGGAAATTGTTGATGCGCAGGTTGCTCCGGAAAAAATGGCCTCCATTATGAAAACGCTGACGCCTTATCTGAATCAGTCGCTGAAAAACTACTTTGATCAAAAGCCGGCTTACGTGCTCAGCGCCGACCGCAGCAAAGGCGAGTCGCTGGCGAAGAAATTTGCCAAAGGACTGGAAGTGAAACCTGGCGAACTGGTTATTCCCTTTACGCAGTAATGCCAGTCAGTTAAGCGACAGGTGACAACGCAGTCTGGTGCCGGGCAGGGGCTGGCGGTCCTCGCGCCGCTACGCGGTTCC
>NZ_JBLWNV010000028.1:1853-4932 GCF_048452805.1 Pantoea sp. K16
TGCTCTTTAACAATCCGGAACAAGCTGAAAATTGAAACGACGCAGCGCGTCATTCCTCCGTAATAAGGGATGACAAGGCGATGCGTTCGAGTCTCTCAAATGCTTGCAATTCGCAGCGTTGTAAAACGCCTGTGGGTTGTGAGGTTAAGCGACTAAGCGTACACGGTGGATGCCCAGGCAGTCAGAGGCGATGAAGGACGTGCTAATCTGCGTAAAGCGACGGTAAGGTGATATGAACCGCTACAGCCGTCGATGTCCGAATGGGGAAACCCGGTGCACTCTGTGCATCATTGCAGCATGAATACATAGTGCTGCAAGGCGAACCGGGGGAACTGAAACATCTAAGTACCCCGAGGAAAAGAAATCAACCGAGATTCCCCCAGTAGCGGCGAGCGAACGGGGAGCAGCCCAGAGCCTGAATCAGCTTGTGTGTTAGTGGAAGCGTCTGGAAAGTCGCAGGGTACAGGGTGATACTCCCGTACACAAAAGCACACATGCTGTGAGCTCGATGAGTAAGGCGGGACACGTGGTATCCTGTCTGAATATGGGGGGACCATCCTCCAAGGCTAAATACTCCTGACTGACCGATAGTGAACCAGTACCGTGAGGGAAAGGCGAAAAGAACCCCGGCGAGGGGAGTGAAACAGAACCTGAAACCGTGTACGTACAAGCAGTGGGAGCCTTCTTTATGGGGGTGACTGCGTACCTTTTGTATAATGGGTCAGCGACTTATATTCTGTAGCAAGGTTAACCGTATAGGGGAGCCGCAGGGAAACCGAGTCTTAACTGGGCGTTAAGTTGCAGGGTATAGACCCGAAACCCGGTGATCTAGCCATGGGCAGGTTGAAGGTTGGGTAACACTAACTGGAGGACCGAACCGACTAATGTTGAAAAATTAGCGGATGACCTGTGGCTGGGGGTGAAAGGCCAATCAAACCGGGAGATAGCTGGTTCTCCCCGAAAGCTATTTAGGTAGCGCCTCGTGAACTCATCTTCGGGGGTAGAGCACTGTTTCGGCTAGGGGGCCATCCCGGCTTACCAACCCGATGCAAACTGCGAATACCGAAGAATGTTATCACGGGAGACACACGGCGGGTGCTAACGTCCGTCGTGAAGAGGGAAACAACCCAGACCGCCAGCTAAGGTCCCAAAGTCATGGTTAAGTGGGAAACGATGTGGGAAGGCACAGACAGCCAGGATGTTGGCTTAGAAGCAGCCATCATTTAAAGAAAGCGTAATAGCTCACTGGTCGAGTCGGCCTGCGCGGAAGATGTAACGGGGCTAAACCATGCACCGAAGCTGCGGCAGCGACGCTTAGGCGTTGTTGGGTAGGGGAGCGTTCTGTAAGCCGTCGAAGGTGTGCTGTGAGGCATGCTGGAGGTATCAGAAGTGCGAATGCTGACATAAGTAACGATAAAGCGGGTGAAAAGCCCGCTCGCCGGAAGACCAAGGGTTCCTGTTCAACGTTAATCGGAGCAGGGTGAGTCGACCCCTAAGGCGAGGCCGAAAGGCGTAGTCGATGGGAAACAGGTTAATATTCCTGTACTCGGTGTTACTGCGAAGGGGGGACGGAGAAGGCTATATCAGCCGGGCGACGGTTGTCCCGGTTTAAGCGTGTAGGCGGAGGGTCCAGGTAAATCCGGACGCTTGTTAACGCTGAGGCGTGACGACGAGGCACTACGGTGCTGAAGTGATAAATGCCCAGCTTCCAGGAAAAGCCTCTAAGCATCAGGTAACACAGAATCGTACCCCAAACCGACACAGGTGGTCAGGTAGAGAATACCAAGGCGCTTGAGAGAACTCGGGTGAAGGAACTAGGCAAAATGGTGCCGTAACTTCGGGAGAAGGCACGCTGGCGCGTAGGTGGAGGGACCTGCTCCCCGAGCCGAAGCCAGTCGAAGATACCAGCTGGCTGCAACTGTTTATTAAAAACACAGCACTGTGCAAACACGAAAGTGGACGTATACGGTGTGACGCCTGCCCGGTGCCGGAAGGTTAATTGATGGGGTTATCCGCAAGGAGAAGCTCTTGATCGAAGCCCCGGTAAACGGCGGCCGTAACTATAACGGTCCTAAGGTAGCGAAATTCCTTGTCGGGTAAGTTCCGACCTGCACGAATGGCGTAATGATGGCCAGGCTGTCTCCACCCGAGACTCAGTGAAATTGAACTCGCTGTGAAGATGCAGTGTACCCGCGGCAAGACGGAAAGACCCCGTGAACCTTTACTACAGCTTGACACTGAACATTGAGCCTTGATGTGTAGGATAGGTGGGAGGCTTTGAAGCGCGGACGCCAGTCTGCGTGGAGCCAACCTTGAAATACCACCCTTTAATGTTTGATGTTCTAACGTAGGCCCGTAATCCGGGCTGCGGACAGTGTCTGGTGGGTAGTTTGACTGGGGCGGTCTCCTCCTAAAGAGTAACGGAGGAGCACGAAGGTCAGCTAATCACGGTCGGACATCGTGAGGTTAGTGCAATGGCATAAGCTGGCTTGACTGCGAGAGTGACGGCTCGAGCAGGTGCGAAAGCAGGTCATAGTGATCCGGTGGTTCTGAATGGAAGGGCCATCGCTCAACGGATAAAAGGTACTCCGGGGATAACAGGCTGATACCGCCCAAGAGTTCATATCGACGGCGGTGTTTGGCACCTCGATGTCGGCTCATCACATCCTGGGGCTGAAGTAGGTCCCAAGGGTACGGCTGTTCGCCGTTTAAAGTGGTACGCGAGCTGGGTTTAGAACGTCGTGAGACAGTTCGGTCCCTATCTGCCGTGGGCGCTGGAGAATTGAGGGGGGTTGCTCCTAGTACGAGAGGACCGGAGTGAACGCACCACTGGTGTTCGGGTTGTCATGCCAATGGCATTGCCCGGTAGCTAAGTGCGGAAAAGATAAGTGCTGAAAGCATCTAAGCACGAAACTTGCCCCGAGATGAGTTCTCCCTGACTCCTTGAGAGTCCTGAAGGGACGTTGAAGACTACGACGTTGATAGGCCGGGTGTGTAAGCGCAGCGATGCGTTGAGCTAACCGGTACTAATGACCCGTGAGGCTTAACCTTACAACGCCAGAGGCGTTTTTGAGAGACA
>NZ_JBLWNV010000029.1:0-3043 GCF_048452805.1 Pantoea sp. K16
GGATGTGCCATCCCCGGCGGTCCGTCAGGCAGAGGAATGAAGTGAAGGAACCGCGTAGCGGCGCGAGGACCGCCAGCCCCTGCCCGGCACCAGACTGCGTTATCACCTGTCGCTTAACTGACTGACATTACCGCTGTGCGGGCCTTTTTTACGGGAAAGATGCTGATTTGCGAGGCGTCTTGCGTTAGCCGATGAGCAGCGCTTCCAGCTCGCCCAGTGATTTGACCTGCCAGGTGGGCTTAATATGTTCCGGCAATGGCCGGGTGCCATGATCGAGCCAGCAGGTTTTAATACCGGCATTCATGCCGCCCAGAATGTCTGACTCTGGCGTATCACCCACCATCAGCACCCGCTCACGATCCGGGTTGCTCATCAGATTCAGTGCGTAATCAAAAATCTCTGGCGCCGGTTTTGGCTGGCCGACCTGCTCCGAGATTACCAGCGCCGAGAAGTAATCGCGAAAACCGGTGCGCTCCAGACGCGTCTGCTGCAGCGCAGTAAAACCGTTGGTGATGATGCCCATTTTCACCCGGCCATGCAGCTGGTTCATCAGGCTGACCGCGCCCGGCAGCGGCGTACAGATCTCTCCCATTGCGCTGAGGAAGCCGCTGTTGAGGATCTCCGGCGCAACGCTGAGCTTTTCGCTCCAGTGGTTGAAACGCTGAGTCTGCAGCTGTAACGCGGAGATAGCACCGTTCTGATAATCGACCCACAGCGGCTTATTTATCGCCTGATAATCGCTGTAATCCTGGTCGGTGAACTGCACGTCATAACCGGCGAACAGGCGCTGCAAACCGGCATAGGCGTCGAAATGAAAAAGGGTATCGTCGGCATCAAACAGGATGCAATCCCAGTTATCAATCATTAAAGCTCCTTAACACCGCTACGGCGTCAGTGCCATGAGAATGGCATCTTCACGGCCGCTGGCGGTGGGATAATAGTTGGGGCGACGACTGACCTGATTGAATCCAAGCTGCTCATAGAGCGCGATGGCGGGCAGGTTCGAGGCGCGCACTTCCAGCCACAGCGTCAGTACGTCGCGTTTGATCAACTCATCGATCAAATGCTGCAACAGCTGGCGGCCCAATCCCCGGCGCTGAAAAGCGGGATCGACCGCGATGTTAAACAGCGAGGCTTCGTCCAGTACCACCTGCGTAATCGCAAAGGCGGCCATTTTGCCGTCAACGTCGAGACGTAAATTGATAAAGCGCTCGCCCTGATTGCTGGCAAACGTCTTTTCACTCCAGGGAAACGCGTGACTACGACACTCAATGGCGAAGGCCTGCGCCAGATCGTCAGGGGTGAGTAAAGAGATGGCTGTCATGGTTACACATCTGTTGCCAGAGCGCGCGTTTGGCGACGCCGCTGCTGATCAGTTCATTAAAAGAGGCGCTGGTTAATGCCACGCCATTGAAAGTCTGTTCGCTCTCTACGCCGAGCAACCAGCCCGCGCAGTTCAGCGTTTCCGGCAGCATTTGCAGCTGATCCGGTGTCACGGTCATTACCTGAGCGGGTTGCAGATTGAGGGCATGCAGCACATCGCGCATCAGCGGTTCATGTAAACCGGGGGGCGCGTCAGCGACAATAATTAACTGCGTGTCCGGTGCCAGCGTGACGGCAATTTCGCCCTGAAGCACGCGCGGGCGGCGCAGTTGGTACTGCGTAATTCCCATTTGCTGTAAAAGCCAGTCGCGCCTGGACGTCATGGTGTTACCTGTTCTGCTGCATGAATGCGACGCTATGCTAGCAAACCCATCGAACATGCGCCAACAAACCACTATAATCCCCGCTCAGATCTTACAGGAGCCCTACATGTCTGCTTTTACCCCGGCCAGCGAAGTCATTCTGCGCCACAGTGATGAATTTACCGCCCGCCATGTTTTATTTGCTGGCGATCTGCAGGATGACCTGCCCGCTCAGCTGGAAACCGCCTCATCGCGCGTTCACACCCAGCAATATCATCACTGGCAAAACCTGAGCCGCCGTATGGGCGAGCAGGCGCGTTACGGAATGGTTGCGCAGGCCGAAGATGTGCAGGGCTGCGATACCCTGGTCTACTTCTGGACCAAGAATAAGCCGGAAGTGCAGTTCCAGCTGCAGAACCTGCTGTCGCTGCTGCCGGTGGGCTGCGACGTGTTCGTGGTCGGTGAAAACCGCAGCGGCGTGCGCAGCGCCGAAGGCATGATGGAGTCATGGGTGAAGCTGGAGAAGATCGACAGCGCGCGTCGCTGTGGTCTCTACCACGGTCGCCTCGACAAGCAGCCTGAATTCGATGCCAGCACTTTTGGTCACCAGTATCAGCTTGATGGTCTGACGATTCATACCCTGCCTGGAGTCTTCAGCCGTGACGGTCTGGATAGCGGCAGCGCCCTGCTGCTGTCGACCTTTACCCCACACACCAAAGGTAAAGTGCTGGATATGGGCTGTGGCGCGGGCGTGATTGCCGCCTCGCTGCCTGCTCGTTCGCCTAAAGTGCGTCTGTGGCTGTGTGACGTGCACGCAGCGGCGATTGAAGCGAGTAAAGCGACGCTGGCCGCCAATGGCATCGAGGGCGAAGTCTTCGCCAGCAATGTCTTCTCTGACGTGACCGGTCGTTTCGACATGATTATCTCTAATCCGCCCTTCCATGAAGGCACTCAGACCAGCCTCGACGCCGCACAGGCGCTGATTCGTGGTGCGGTGAAGCACCTGAATACCGGCGGCGAGCTGCGTATCGTTGCTAACACCTTCCTGCCCTATCCGCAGGCGCTGGATGAAGCCTTCGGCAGTCACGAAGTCATCGCGCAAACCGGGCGCTTTAAAGTTTACCGTGCCGTCTATGGTCGCGGTGCCAAAACGCGCTAAGGGTTTTTCCTGCCGTTAACTGCTTTGCCGGGCTGAAAACGTTGCTTTTTACAGCGATCGTTTCAGCCCGACGAAATAGTTGTTGACGCAAAGAGTAAAATCTCTAGAATGCGCCTCCGTGGTTGTAACATTCTCAAGGTGTTACGGGTATGCGAAGGTGGCGGAATTGGTAGACGCGCTAGCTTCAGGTGTTAGTGTC
>NZ_JBLWNV010000030.1:0-2603 GCF_048452805.1 Pantoea sp. K16
GTATATATGAGTAAACTTGGTCTGACAGTTACCAATGCTTAATCAGTGAGGCACCTATCTCAGCGATCTGTCTATTTCGTTCATCCATAGTTGCCTGACTCCCCGTCGTGTAGATAACTACGATACGGGAGGGCTTACCATCTGGCCCCAGTGCTGCAATGATACCGCGAGACCCACGCTCACCGGCTCCAGATTTATCAGCAATAAACCAGCCAGCCGGAAGGGCCGAGCGCAGAAGTGGTCCTGCAACTTTATCCGCCTCCATCCAGTCTATTAATTGTTGCCGGGAAGCTAGAGTAAGTAGTTCGCCAGTTAATAGTTTGCGCAACGTTGTTGCCATTGCTACAGGCATCGTGGTGTCACGCTCGTCGTTTGGTATGGCTTCATTCAGCTCCGGTTCCCAACGATCAAGGCGAGTTACATGATCCCCCATGTTGTGCAAAAAAGCGGTTAGCTCCTTCGGTCCTCCGATCGTTGTCAGAAGTAAGTTGGCCGCAGTGTTATCACTCATGGTTATGGCAGCACTGCATAATTCTCTTACTGTCATGCCATCCGTAAGATGCTTTTCTGTGACTGGTGAGTACTCAACCAAGTCATTCTGAGAATAGTGTATGCGGCGACCGAGTTGCTCTTGCCCGGCGTCAACACGGGATAATACCGCGCCACATAGCAGAACTTTAAAAGTGCTCATCATTGGGAAACGTTCTTCGGGGCGAAAACTCTCAAGGATCTTACCGCTGTTGAGATCCAGTTCGATGTAACCCACTCGTGCACCCAACTGATCTTCAGCATCTTTTACTTTCACCAGCGTTTCTGGGTGAGCAAAAACAGGAAGGCAAAATGCCGCAAAAAAGGGAATAAGGGCGACACGGAAATGTTGAATACTCATACTCTTCCTTTTTCAATATTATTGAAGCATTTATCAGGGTTATTGTCTCATGAGCGGATACATATTTGAATGTATTTAGAAAAATAAACAAATAGGGGTTCCGCGCACATTTCCCCGAAAAGTGCCACCTGACGTAGTTATCCGGATATAGTTCCTCCTTTCAGCAAAAAACCCCTCAAGACCCGTTTAGAGGCCCCAAGGGGTTATGCTAGTTATTGCTCAGCGGTGGCAGCAGCCAACTCAGCTTCCTTTCGGGCTTTGTTAGCAGCCGGATCCCCTTCCTGCAGTCATTGAAGCTGCCACAAGGCAGGAACGTTGGATGGTTCCCATCCTGCCAAGGAGGTGTGGGGCTGCAAACATTTATACGTCTTGCCGTTATATGTGACCAATTGTCCCGCAGTATAAGCTGTGTTGACCTGCCAAGCGGATACACCAGGATTTGTCGTGAGGCCTGAGTTCAGACCGGTGAGGCCAGTAGCGTGGCTGACGAACCCGTTCGTGATAAACGCGTGGTCTGCCGTGTCGACACGAAGGCTATACACCGGCTGCACGCCGGCGTCGGTGACACTGGCGACTTTCGCGTAGTAGAACCGCCCGTCGGTCAGCTCGTCGGCGATAGCTTGGGCGTCCGGGTCTCGGTGGTGTGCTTCCAAGAAACGCACCAGTCCAGGGACGCCGACTGTGTAGGTTGTGGGCGCAAATTCGGGTTTCCCGCGGGCAAAACCTGCACAGTCGACGCTGAATGCGCTGCGTTGAATCACCGCGTAATCGCCCGGCTTGATTTCGTCGATCAGCTTCCACAGCAGGGTCGGCACCCCGGCGACGTCGACCAAACACAACAACGGGTGGTTCGCGGTGCCCGTCACACGCAGACCTTCGACCGTACGCACCGTGTACACCGGATGCTCGCCGGAGTGGAACAGCCGGTCGGCGAGCACGGGATTGCCATGCCGGTCAAGGACTTTCAGGTCGATGGCGTTGTCACTGTTGGGCCGCGCACCCGGCACGATGTCGGCGATGCGTACCGACTCGCCCTCGGGTAGGGCAACTAGTGCATCTCCCGTGATGCAGATTTTAATGCCCTGCGCCATCAGGTCTTTCGCGGCCAGAAAGCCATCCAGTTTGCTTTGCAGCGCTTCCCAACCTTCCCACAGCGCACCCCAGCTCGCAATGCCGGTACGTTTGCTATCCATAAAGCCGCCCAGACGCGCAATCGCCATATACGCCCATTGCAGGCTGCCCGCTTTTTCTTTGCGTTTGCGTTTGCCTTTATCCAGATAGCCCAGCAGTTGGCATTCATCCGGGGTCAGCACGGTTTCCGCGCTCTGGCTTTCAACGTGTTCCGCTTCTTTCAGCAGGCCCTGCGCACGCAGTGCTTGCGGCGGAGTAAAAGATTCACGCAGTTGCAGCAGACGCACCGCCACAAAGCTCAGAATGCTCACCATACGTTCCAGGTTATCCGGTTCTTCCATACGCTGACGTTCCGCACCCGCACCCGTTTTCCACGCTTTGTGAAATTCTTCAATGCGCCAACGATGGGTATAAATATCAATCACACGCAGCGCTTGGGCCAGACTTTCCACCGGCTCGCTGGTCAGCAGCAGCCATTTCAGCGGGGTTTCGCCTTTCGGCGGATTAATTTCTTCGGCCAGCACCGCGTTCAGGGTAATGTTGCCCTGTTTCAGGGTAATACGGCCGCTACGCAGGCTCAGGC
>NZ_JBLWNV010000031.1:0-1871 GCF_048452805.1 Pantoea sp. K16
CGCCATTACCGAGTCCGGGCTGCGCGTTGGTGCGGATATCTCGGTAGTGGGATACGACGATACCGAAGACAGCTCATGTTATATCCCGCCGTTAACCACCATCAAACAGGATTTTCGCCTGCTGGGGCAAACCAGCGTGGACCGCTTGCTGCAACTCTCTCAGGGCCAGGCGGTGAAGGGCAATCAGCTGTTGCCCGTCTCACTGGTGAAAAGAAAAACCACCCTGGCGCCCAATACGCAAACCGCCTCTCCCCGCGCGTTGGCCGATTCATTAATGCAGCTGGCACGACAGGTTTCCCGACTGGAAAGCGGGCAGTGAGCGCAACGCAATTAATGTAAGTTAGCTCACTCATTAGGCACCGGGATCTCGACCGATGCCCTTGAGAGCCTTCAACCCAGTCAGCTCCTTCCGGTGGGCGCGGGGCATGACTATCGTCGCCGCACTTATGACTGTCTTCTTTATCATGCAACTCGTAGGACAGGTGCCGGCAGCGCTCTGGGTCATTTTCGGCGAGGACCGCTTTCGCTGGAGCGCGACGATGATCGGCCTGTCGCTTGCGGTATTCGGAATCTTGCACGCCCTCGCTCAAGCCTTCGTCACTGGTCCCGCCACCAAACGTTTCGGCGAGAAGCAGGCCATTATCGCCGGCATGGCGGCCGACGCGCTGGGCTACGTCTTGCTGGCGTTCGGCTGGCATTGACCCTGAGTGATTTTTCTCTGGTCCCGCCGCATCCATACCGCCAGTTGTTTACCCTCACAACGTTCCAGTAACCGGGCATGTTCATCATCAGTAACCCGTATCGTGAGCATCCTCTCTCGTTTCATCGGTATCATTACCCCCATGAACAGAAATCCCCCTTACACGGAGGCATCAGTGACCAAACAGGAAAAAACCGCCCTTAACATGGCCCGCTTTATCAGAAGCCAGACATTAACGCTTCTGGAGAAACTCAACGAGCTGGACGCGGATGAACAGGCAGACATCTGTGAATCGCTGCACGACCACGCTGATGAGCTTTACCGCAGCTGCCTCGCGCGTTTCGGTGATGACGGTGAAAACCTCTGACACATGCAGCTCCCGGAGACGGTCACAGCTTGTCTGTAAGCGGATGCCGGGAGCAGACAAGCCCGTCAGGGCGCGTCAGCGGGTGTTGGCGGGTGTCGGGGCGCAGCCATGACCCAGTCACGTAGCGATAGCGGAGTGTATACTGGCTTAACTATGCGGCATCAGAGCAGATTGTACTGAGAGTGCACCATAGCTTCCTCGCTCCCTGACTCGCTGCGCTCGGTCGTTCGGCTGCGGCGAGCGGTATCAGCTCACTCAAAGGCGGTAATACGGTTATCCACAGAATCAGGGGATAACGCAGGAAAGAACATGTGAGCAAAAGGCCAGCAAAAGGCCAGGAACCGTAAAAAGGCCGCGTTGCTGGCGTTTTTCCATAGGCTCCGCCCCCCTGACGAGCATCACAAAAATCGACGCTCAAGTCAGAGGTGGCGAAACCCGACAGGACTATAAAGATACCAGGCGTTTCCCCCTGGAAGCTCCCTCGTGCGCTCTCCTGTTCCGACCCTGCCGCTTACCGGATACCTGTCCGCCTTTCTCCCTTCGGGAAGCGTGGCGCTTTCTCATAGCTCACGCTGTAGGTATCTCAGTTCGGTGTAGGTCGTTCGCTCCAAGCTGGGCTGTGTGCACGAACCCCCCGTTCAGCCCGACCGCTGCGCCTTATCCGGTAACTATCGTCTTGAGTCCAACCCGGTAAGACACGACTTATCGCCACTGGCAGCAGCCACTGGTAACAGGATTAGCAGAGCGAGGTATGTAGGCGGTGCTACAGAGTTCTTGAAGTGGTGGCCTAACTACGGCTACACT
>NZ_JBLWNV010000032.1:0-1404 GCF_048452805.1 Pantoea sp. K16
CTTCTCCGGCGACGCAACCGCCGACATCGATCACGTCAATATCTATGACAACGGCGAGCTCGTCGGCAGCGCAGCGGTGGACGCGGACGGCAAGTGGAGCTGGACGCCGGAGCAGGATATGGCGGACGGCACCTCTCACGACCTGACGGTTGCGGCGGTGGACGCGGCGGGCAATGAGGGCCCGCAGGCAGACGGCGACTGGAGCTTTACCGTTGACACCTCGGTGCCGGATAACCAGACATCGGGTTTAGTGGCGGACAGCATCACACTGACAGATGACGTCGGTCCGGTACAGGGCAAGATTGAAGATGGCTCTGTCACTGACGATGCACGTCCGACCTACTCAGGCACGACTACCGCAGACATCAGTTACGTCAATATCTACGACAGTGGCAAGCTGATCGGCAGCGCAGCGGTAGAGGCGGACGGCAAGTGGAGCTGGACGCCGGACAGCGCGATGAGCAGCGGGGCGCACGCCCTGACGGTCGCGGCGGTGGACGCGGCGGGCAATGAAGGCCCGCAGGTAAGCGGTACGGCGGATGCGGCGTGGGACTTCAGTGTCCTGACCAGCGCCCCGGCGCAGCCGGCGATTGAAAACGTGGTGGACGACTACAGCCAGGGCGAAGACGCGGACAGCGGCTTCCTGCAGAAGGGCCAGTTCACCAACGACGGCACGCTGACGCTGAACGGCACCGCGGGCGCGGGGCTGACGGTCATCGTGTGGGCCACGGATGCGGACGGCAACCGGGTAAACGCGGGGTCGGGCGTGGCGGATGACAACGGCCGCTGGAGCATTACCACGGCGGCGCTGGGCGAGGACGGCCGCTATGACCTGACGGCGACGGCGGTGAACGCGGCGGGGGTTTCCTCGGCGGAGACCGGCGCGTTTAACGTGGTGCTGGACACCGTGGCACCGGAGGCGGCCGTGGCGGCGCTGATGGACGCCCAGGGTGAGGTGCAGGGCGAAGTCGCCAGCGGCGGGGTAACCGACGACCGCGCGCCGGTGCTGAAGGGCACGGCGGAAGCGGGCGCGACGGTGACGGTATATCTGGACAACAGCAGCACGCCGGCAGGCAGCACGGTGGCGGACGCGGACGGCAACTGGACACTTTCGCTGGGCACGCTGACGGACCGCGATTACAGCTGGCAGGTGAAGGTGACGGACGCGGCGGGGAACGAAACCCGCGGCGAGCGCTCGACCTTCAGGCTGGACAGCAGCAGCGTGGAGCTGAGCATTGACCAGGCGAACGACGATGCGGGAAGCATCACCGGCGCGGTACTGAACGGCGGCCTGACCGACGACAGCACGCCGGAGCTGCAGGGCACGGCGGCGGCGGGCGCGGTGGTGACCATCAGCGACCAATCGGGCGCGGTGCTGGGCAGCAGCACGGCAAACAGCAGCGG
>NZ_JBLWNV010000033.1:0-1344 GCF_048452805.1 Pantoea sp. K16
CCATCAGCGACCAATCGGGCGCGGTGCTGGGCAGCAGCACGGCAAACAGCAGCGGTGTATGGACGTTCGCGGTGGCGGAGCTGGCAGACGGTGAGCACGTCTTTACGGCATCGGTAACCAATGCGGCGGGCAACAGCAGCGAGGCGAAATTTACCCTGACCGTTGACACCATCGCACCTGTCCTGCCGACCATCACCGGGATGATTGACGATGTAGGCACTGTACAGGGCACGTCTACGACCAGTGGTGGCGTAACGGACGATCCGTCGCCGACCTTTACCGGCAAGGCGGAAAAAGGTTCGCTGGTTACGCTGTATGACGGCGACAGCGTGCTGGGCAGCGTTCGGGCGGATGCGCAGGGCAACTGGAGCTATACGCCGACCACCAATATGGTAGACGGCGATCATAGTATCAAAGCCGTTAGCACGGACGCGGCAGGAAACATCTCCGCGCCTGGCGCAGAATGGCCGTTTAAGCTGGATACCAGCACGGCGGCTCCGGAAATCACGAACAACACCGAAGACGAGCTGGCCGGTAACGCCGAGCCGGGTGCGGTGATCGTGATCACCGATCCGGTCAGCGACAGCGTGACCAGCACGGTGGCAGATGCTGACGGTCATTGGAGCATCCAGCCGAATCCGGCGGGCGTGGACGCCAAAGACGTCGTGGTGGAAGCCACCGACGAGGCGGGCAACAGCAACAGCGTTGTGATCGACGGCCCCGGCGACAGCACGCCGCCGGATAACCAGACCTCAGGCCTGGTCATCGACAGCATCACCCTGACCGACGACGTCGGTGCGATTACCGGCGAGATCCTGGATGGCAGCGTCACCGACGACGCACGGCCGACCTTCTCCGGCGACGCAACCGCCGACATCGATCACGTCAATATCTATGACAACGGCCAGCTTATCGGCAGCGCAGCGGTGGGCGCGGACGGCAAGTGGAGCTGGACGCCGGAGCAGGATATGGCGGACGGATCCTCACACGACCTGACGGTTGCGGCGGTGGACGCGGCGGGTAACGAAGGCCCGCAGGTGAGCGGCACTGATGACGATGGCTGGAGCTTTACCGTCGACACCACTGCGCCGGATATCGACGCTTTTACAGACAGCAGCATCACGCTGACCGATGACGTCGGTCCGGTACGGGGCGAGATCGCCGACGGTGCAACGACTGATGATGCACGCCCGACCTACAGCGGTAGCGTGAGCACGGCAGGAATAGCGCAGGGTGTGGTCAGCGTCAATATCTATGACAGTGGCAAGCTGATCGGCAGCGCAGCGGTGGAGGCGGACGGCAAGTGGAGCTGGACGCCGGACAGCGCGATGAGCAGCGGGGCGC
>NZ_JBLWNV010000034.1:0-511 GCF_048452805.1 Pantoea sp. K16
CACCATCATACACTAAATCAGTAAGTTGGCAGCATCACCCGACGCACTTTGCGCCGAATAAATACCTGTGACGGAAGATCACTTCGCAGAATAAATAAATCCTGGTGTCCCTGTTGATACCGGGAAGCCCTGGGCCAACTTTTGGCGAAAATGAGACGTTGATCGGCACGTAAGAGGTTCCAACTTTCACCATAATGAAATAAGATCACTACCGGGCGTATTTTTTGAGTTATCGAGATTTTCAGGAGCTAAGGAAGCTAAAATGGAGAAAAAAATCACTGGATATACCACCGTTGATATATCCCAATGGCATCGTAAAGAACATTTTGAGGCATTTCAGTCAGTTGCTCAATGTACCTATAACCAGACCGTTCAGCTGGATATTACGGCCTTTTTAAAGACCGTAAAGAAAAATAAGCACAAGTTTTATCCGGCCTTTATTCACATTCTTGCCCGCCTGATGAATGCTCATCCGGAATTCCGTATGGCAATGAAAGACGGTGAGCTGGTG
>NZ_JBLWNV010000035.1:0-496 GCF_048452805.1 Pantoea sp. K16
TCCTTACCTGAAGATACCTTCCCGCGCAGTGTCCACACAGATTGTCTGATAAAAAGTAACGAGCAGAAAAAACCTCTACAGGCTTGTAGCTCAGGTGGTTAGAGCGCACCCCTGATAAGGGTGAGGTCGGTGGTTCAAGTCCACTCAGGCCTACCAAATTCGCACTCACGCTGCGTTATGTTTCCGGCTCGCATAGTTCACTATGCTTCGCGGAAACATGCCTTGCCTGAGCACGAATTGCATTTCTCACGAAGTGTACTCGGTTGAGTGGTAGTAGTGGTCTCTGCAGTAACTGTATGGGGCTATAGCTCAGCTGGGAGAGCGCCTGCCTTGCACGCAGGAGGTCAGCGGTTCGATCCCGCTTAGCTCCACCATATCGTTTATCTGTTTTTTTCTGAAATACCTCAGAGCATACCGGCGACGGTGTGCTGCGACGTATTATGCTCTTTAACAATCCGGAACAAGCTGAAAATTGAAACGACGCAGCGCGTCATTC
>NZ_JBLWNV010000036.1:0-313 GCF_048452805.1 Pantoea sp. K16
TCCTTACCTGAAGATACCTTCCCGCGCAGTGTCCACACAGATTGTCTGATAAAAAAGTAATGAGCAGGACGGCTGCGAAGTCGTGACACTTTTGTGTCCCCTTCGTCTAGCGGTTAGGACTCCGCCCTTTCACGGCGGCAACAGGGGTTCGAATCCCCTAGGGGACGCCACCTGCTTGGTGACAGGTGAAAGGTGTCTCCATACAGTATCTCAAAACCGATTTGGTTGCGTAAGCAGCCGGGCCGCGTTTGAGATATTTGCTCTTTAACAATCCGGAACAAGCTGAAAATTGAAACGACGCAGCGCGTCATTC
>NZ_JBLWNV010000037.1:0-285 GCF_048452805.1 Pantoea sp. K16
TACTAATGACCCGTGAGGCTTAACCTTACAACGCCAGAGGCGTTTTTGAGAGACAGATTTTCAGCTTGTTAACCGGATACAGTTGTGTCCTGCGGACTGAAGTCCGAAGGATTTTGCGCTGAGGCAAGGCGGCAACCGGGCGATACGAAGGAGCATACTGAAGTATGTGACGGAGTAGCGCGAGGGCGGCCAACGCAGCATCAGCACAAAAGACACAGGACAGAGCACAAAGAATTTGCCTGGCGGCTTTAGCGCGGTGGTCCCACCTGACCCCATGCCGAACTC
>NZ_JBLWNV010000038.1:0-238 GCF_048452805.1 Pantoea sp. K16
CGAAAGGCCCAGTCTTTCGACTGAGCCTTTCGTTTTATTTGATGCCTGGGGAATTAATTCCTGGCAGTTTATGGCGGGCGTCCTGCCCGCCACCCTCCGGGCCGTTGCTTCGCAACGTTCAAATCCGCTCCCGGCGGATTTGTCCTACTCAGGAGAGCGTTCACCGACAAACAACAGATAAAACGAAAGGCCCAGTCTTTCGACTGAGCCTTTCGTTTTATTTGATGCCTGGGGAATT
>NZ_JBLWNV010000039.1:0-213 GCF_048452805.1 Pantoea sp. K16
GCGTCCGCCTGCACAGGCAACCTGAAACTCCCCATCGCCTGGCGGGCGTAACCCTCTCAGCGCTAACGCGCGGCTAAGTGAACTAAGACGCCCCATCGCCTTGCAGGCGAAACCGCTCAGTGCAAGCCCGCTACAAAGCGAAACCTTATGAATCTTTTCCCGCTTTCAGCGGCCGGAGCCCAGCCAGTCCGGGTGACAAACCCACCGGCAGGG